>JAUYGW010000295.1 GCA_030690245.1 Gallionella sp.
ACCTCGGTGGTGGTCATCAGCTGCCCGCCTTGCGCCATGCCGGTGATCAGCACCGGGTTGAGGTTGGCGCGCGCGGCGTACACGGCGGCGGTATATCCGGCGGGACCGGAGCCGAGGATGATGAGGGGATGATGCTGGGCGGGTGAGTTCATGGCAGGGTTCTTTCAGTGGTTATAACCGGCAAGCTTGGATGGCTAGTCGTTTCATCAGTCGGATGGCTGGTGGCTTTATCAAACAAAAGCGGAATCTACCAGCAGTTGCGGCAGCCTGTCGAGTAGCTATCGGTTAAAATAGCGCCATGAAGATTATCCGTATTGTCATTGCACTGCTGGCATGGCTGCTGGTGCCGTATTCCGCCCATTCCGCCACGCTGCCTGGCCTCCCTGAATTCATTGACGAAATGGTTGCCGAACACCAGTTCAGGCGCGGCGAACTGGAAAACCTGTTTGCGCATGCGCAGCATCTTCCGGCGGTGATCGACGCGATTTCCCGCCCCGCGACCACCAGGCCGTGGCTGAAATACCGCGCGGCTTTCGTGAACCCGAAGCGCGTCAGGCTCGGCCTGGAGTTCTGGAAGAAATACCGGCATACCCTGCGCCGCGCCGAGCAGAAGTACGGCGTGCCGCAGGAGATCATCATCGCGGTGATCGGCGTGGAAACCATTTACGGGCAGAATGCCGGCAATTTTCTGGTGCTGGATGCGCTGACTACGCTGGCGTTCGATTATCCGCGCCGCGCAGTATTTTTTCGCGGCGAGCTGGAAAACTACCTGCTGCTGGCGCGCGAACAGCAGTTCGATCTGCTGGCCATACGCGGTTCGTATGCCGGCGCGCTGGGCATCCCGCAATTCATGCCGGGCAGCTATCGCAACTATGCGGTGGACTTCAACGGCAACCGCACGATTGATTTGCTGCGTGAAGATCAGGATGCGATAGGCAGCGTGGCCAATTATCTGCGAGGCTATGGCTGGATCAAGGGCGAACCGGTCGCGGTGCGCGCGCGAGTCGGCGACGAAATCGGTCTCGGCGAAATCAGGACGCCGCGCAGCCTCGCCGAATGGGCGGCGGCGGGGGTGGCCCCAAGCGTGAGTATCGCGCCGGACCAATCCGCGCGCCTGGTCGATTTCACGGTGGAGGAGGGCAAGGAATTCTGGCTCGCGTTCAATAATTTCGAGGTCATCACGCGCTATAACAACAGCGACTTCTACGCGATGTCGGTGTTGCAGCTGGCCGAGGAATTGAAGGCGGCACGTAAAACTAGTTTGCCGAAGTGATCCGCCGCGCGCCGTCGTAGCGGTTGCGCCAGTATTTTTCGCGCATGCTCGCCATCATGACCGCCTTGCCGCTGCTGAGGGAATGCACGAAACGTTCCTCGCCGACATAAATGCCGACATGTGAGAACGGTCGCTGGCGCGTGTTGAAGAACACCAGGTCGCCGGGGCGTAACTGGCCGGCGTCCAGCGGCGCTCCTGCGCGGCTCATCTCCGTGCTGGTGCGCGGCAGTTTGATTCCCAGCGTGTTCAGGTAGACATGCTGCACGAAGCCGCTGCAATCGAAGCCGTTGTCGCTCGAACTGCCGCCGTAGCGATAGGGCGTATCGAACAGGCTCAGCGCATAGAGCGCGACATCGTTCATGCGCCCTGCGGTGGCCGGTTCCGGGGGGCGGGCCGGCGTGGCGCAGGCGCCGAGCAGCAGGACGAGTAAAGTAAGGCAGAGACGTTGCATGGTGTAAAATTTACGGCAAAGCGGCATTGTTTGCAAAGAAATGTCGTTTTATAAAAAGCAATTTAGCCACGGATAAACACAGATGAACACTGATTGCCAAAGTGCAGGGGCGATTGATGAATCGCCACTGCTTATCAAAGCCACCTTGCGGGTGAACGGCGGATTTACCTTCATGCTTTGCTTTGTCGGTGGTAATCCGTGTACATCCGTGGCTGATTGCGGTTTTTAGGTTTATGAAAAATATCCTCGCGGGTTTCATTCTGTTGTTGTTCTCCGCGCCCGTCTGGGCGGAGTTGGAAATCATCGCGCTCAAGTATCGCAGCGCCGAGGAAGTGCTGCCCGTCATCCGGCCGTTGCTGGATAAGAATGCCATCGCCAGCGGCATGAATTACCAGCTCATCCTGCGCACCTCGCCGCGCAACCTTGAGGAAATAAAAAGGCTGCTGGAGAGCATCGATGTCGCGCCGCGCCGCCTGAAAATCACCGTGATGCAGAACGTGGACAGCGAAACCGTCGCGCGGCTGACCGAGGTGTCCGGCAATGTCGGCCTGAGCCGCAACGCGCGGATTGCCGTGCCGGGCAGCGGCGACAGCAGCGGCCTGAATGTCGAACTCGTGCAGGGACAGGACAGGCTGAAGGCCAGGGTGATCTCCACCCGCTCGCTCGAAGACGAGCGCAACACCCAGCAGCTGCAAGTGCTGGAAGGCAATCGCGCGCTGGTGCGCAGCGGGCAATCTGTTCCCGTGCCGCAGCGGCAGGTGATACAGAATCAGTGGGGCACGCAGGTGATCGACAGCACGCAATATCAGGAAGCGGGCAGCGGGTTCTACGTGCTGCCGCGCATCAGCGGCGACCGGGTGACGCTGGAGATCAGCACGCAGAACGACGCGTTCGTGCCGGACAGCGGCGACCAGCCGGTCATGCGTGTCCAGCAGACCTCCAGCACCGTATCCGGCCGCCTTGGCGAATGGCTGGAAGTGGGCGGACTGGGGCAGCAGAAAGACTATGACGACCCGACTATTTCCACGCGCGGCACATCCCGGGCGCGCGAGCAGCGCAGTGTGCTGATCAAGGTGGAAGAAATTAAATAGCGTTGGAGTGGCGAGTGAAGGCGCGGGAAAAGATTTTTCAAGTTAAGCAAAAAGGAAAAAGATCGAATGCTTCAGCCAGTTTTCAAAGATGTATGTCAATCACGCGACTCGATGTCGCCCGTTAATCCTGAATGGCTCGCACAATCGAGCAGCCGGAGCGCAAGATGAAGCTGTCCGCGCATCCGCTCTGGCTGGTGGGCTTCCGCCCGTTTTTTGCATTGGCGTGTCTGTCCGGATTGAGCCTGCCGATCCTGTGGGCGCTGTTCTTTTCGGGCGCCATTCCGGCGCCTGCGACCTCGTTTTCAATGGTGCAGTGGCACGCGCACGAGATGTTCTTCGGCTTCGGCTGGGCGGTTCTCGGCGGCTTTCTGCTGACCTCGACCAAGAACTGGGTGAAGGTGCGCGGCTATCATGGTTATGCGCTGATGTTTCTGGTTGCCGCGTGGCTGTTCGAACGCGCCGGCATGTGGTTCGAAGGCGTCTGGCCGACATTCCTGTTTTTGATTTCAAACAATCTGTTCATCGGGTCGATTGTCGCGATGCTGTTGTGGACGCTGATCCGCAATCGCAAGGGCGACTTCTATCCGGATAACTATTTCTTCCTGCTGATTCTCCCGGTTTTTCTGGTGGCGAAGAACTTGATGCTCAGCGCCGAATATGCGCAGATCGGCTGGAGCATGGTGCTGGGGCTGTTCCGGATGGCCTTTCTGGTGATGCTGGAGCGGACGCTGGCGCAGTTCATGAAGGGCGCATTCAATGTAGCGATCCTGCAAAACCCGGCGCTCGACAAGGCGATCAAGCTGCTCGGGCTGCTGCTGGTGTTTGAAAGCCTGATGCCGGCGCAACTGTCAGGCGGAATCGCCTTGCTGCTCGCGCTGCTGCTGGCCGGACGCTTCGTTTTCTGGAAGCCGCAACTGGGGCTGCGGCGGCTCGACATCGGCATCATGTATCTGGGCTATCTCGCCATCGTCGTGCAACTGTTGGTCGAGTTTTTCAACCGCCTCGCTCCTGTTGAATGGGTCGGCTCCGTATCGATCCACCTGTTTGCCTTCGGTGCGATGGGGCTGATCATTCCCGCGATGCTGGTCAGGATATCGAAAGGGCACACGGGCAGGAAGGCGGCCTTCGATGCGCTCGACAAGCTGGCGCTGTGGATCATGATGCTGGGGTTCTTGTTCCGCATCGTCGCGCCGCAGATTCATCCCGCCGGTTACACATACTGGATTTACCTCGCGGCGTTTTGCTGGTTCGCCTGTTTCGCGCTGCTCGCCTGGCGCTATATTCCCTTCCTCATGCAGCCGCGCATCGACGGCAAGGAACATTGACGGCGCGCCTTGGGCCGTTGCCATGCAGCTTGGCTCAAGGCAGAATACAGGCGCAGGGGGTTTGCTTACCGCTTGGTCAGGAGGCGCAAATGGAACTTCGCACAAAAAGGGATGACCGGAAAATAATTGCCGCTCTCATCTGCCTGTTTGCCGGTTTTATTTTTATCTGGAACATCGCGGCGCACACGGCGGACATTTACGAATTGCGCCTGGACGCGGAAACATGCCAGCGGGTAAGGGCGCTCGGGTTGACACCTTCCGACAGTTGCGTGATTACAGCGCCGTTCCAGCCGTTCGGACTCGTCCCGGGCGGGCACCTGATCCTGCCGGATGGCAGCGACATTCAGATTGCGCCGGTCGCGGCAAACCGGACCAACCAGAGCGCGGAATGGTCAGCATCGATGAAAGCGCAATTCTGGGCCGCCCTGCTGTTCTGGGCCGCTACGCTGGCGCTGCTGCTGAGCGCATTTCGCGGCAGGAAGTGACTTCAGGTCAGGCGGCCGGCGCCGAAGGAAACTTCGCGCCGCGCCGTTCCGCCATGCATTTCCCCAAGGCCATGATCTGCTCCGGGCTGAGCAGGTGCGCGGCAAGCGGCAGCAGTTCGGTTTCTTCCAGGGCGATGTGGCGGGTGTAGCTGCCGGATAATTTTTCGACCAGCGCCTCGGGCAGCGGCGCATTCACCCCTTCGGCAAGTTTTGCCACGACCGCGCGCGTTTCGCTCCAAGCGGCGAACATGACAACATGCTGGGCGAGCAGGCGATCGATCAAGGTTTCGACCTCATCCTTGTTCGGCACATCCAGCGCCAGCAGCGTGGGAAATAAATTTTCCTCTTCATCCTGATGGTGGAACTGCCCGGCGGTGTCGAAGTAGCGCAGGATGCCTTGAGCGGCCTGTTGCGCTTGCTGGTCGCAACCGTGGGCAGGCAAGTGCGCCACCAGTTTTTGCAACGTGCCGAGTTGCCGCTGAATCTTGCCGTGGCACGCGCTCAGCATTTCCAGCGGGTGATCGAAACTGGGGGCGGCTTCGCCGGATGCAAACGAAATCATTGTGTGGTCCTTATTGGATAAACGGTAAGGGGTTGTGCTGTTTTGCGACCAGCACGATGTAGGCGAATACCGCCAGTGCCGCCAGCCATGCGGAAACGCGCACTGCCTTCGTCTTGCCGTATTTCAGCGCGATGGTGCCCAGCAGGATATACAGCACCAGGCCGAAGAACTTGGCGGTCAGCCACCCATCCACGAAGGGGTATTGCTGGACGGTGAAAGCCAGCGCCAGCGCGCTGACGAGCAGCAGCGTATCCACGACATGCGGCACGATCTTGACCCAGCGCTGCCGCATGATCGGCGAGCCGTTGAAGCTCCAGATGCCGCGCAGGAAAAACAGCGCGAAGCTGATGACGGCGCAGGAGACATGAATATGTTTGAGCAAAAAATAACTCATGGAAAACCTCAGGGCGATGTTTGTTCAATTTTCCGGAGGGTGCGCCGGTAGACCGCGATGCCGGTGAAGACGCCATAGCCCAGCAGTGCTCCCTGCAGCAGCAGCCCGAGCATGACCAGCCACGCCGCTACGTTCCACCAGGGTGCCAGCAGCGCCGCAAGTAGCGTGCCGCCGTGCAGCCACAGGTGCCGCCACATCCAGGCTTCCGGGATGATGTTTTTCATGTTCGGAATGCCGGCTGATATTCCGCCGCGAAACAGGTGGAACCAGACCAGGAACGGGACGATTTTATAAAGCATGCCCTGGATCAGGGACAGCGCGAAACCCAGCAGAAACGCCAGGGCGGACAGCGTCCTGAGCTGGTCGCCGGCTGCCGGCAGGAGCAGCGCTGCCAGCGAAAACAATGCGGCAAACAGCAATGAGAGCATGCCCAGCCGGAAGAAACTCAGGGCGGCATCCGGGACACGGCGGCGGCGCTGGTTTTGCAGCCTGATCGTGGCCACGGCGAAACAGCCAGCCAATGACCAGAAGATGCTTTCCGCGATGAATCGCGCCCATTGCGGCACCGATTCGGGCACGAGCAGCGCCAGATTCAGCAGCAGGGCGGCAAAAATGGCGGGAGCCAAACCGGCGGTCAGCCATTTCGGGTAGTTCGGGGTGAGCTGGAACATCGGCACCACCTGATAGGACACGCCGATAACCAGCAGCAGCACCCAGCCGCCCAGTGCCAGGCTGATATGGGCGGCAGCCAGCCTGGCATAGGGCAGGGGCAAGCCGGCGGCGTAGCCTCTGGCCAGCAACACGCCGAGCGTGACGGCGCCCGCGAGCGACAGGATGGACAGCAGTAGGGCGGTTTTCGTCGCGTTTTTTGCGGTGGCGCGCGCCAGGCTGGTCAGGCTGGCGGCGATGAATACCAGAAAAGCCAGCCCCAGCAGCGGCCAGGAGAGATTGAGCAGTTCCGACTTGCCCAGCATGAAACCGGCGGACAGCGACAGCGTTCCCGCTATCAACGGCAGGAAAGTGAGCCATGCCACCAGCCGGGAGGCGGGCATCGGGCTGCCGATCACCACCGGCAGCAATTGCTGGATGGCGCCCAGCATGACCATTGCCATGAATCCCAGGGTGACGTGATGCGTGGCGGCGATCTGCGCGGGGGCGTGCGGCTCCGCAAACGGATTGCCGTCGGCCATGGCCAGCAGCAGCGCGGCCAGCGCCAGAAAAATCGGTGCTGCGATGAAAAAACGCAGCGGTACACTGATCGGTGGCGCCTGTTCGGCGCTGAGCGAGGCTAGTTTCATCCCAAATAATCCATTAGTCCGTCATTCCCGCGCAGGCGGGAATCCAGCAAGGATAAGCATCCCGCGAAGCGGACAAAACCGCGATGTTGTCCCGCTTCGCGGGAGATTTTGTAATCATCTGGATTCCCGCCTGCGCGGGAATGACACAGTTTTGTGATAAAGGGTCGTTTTGTGTCATGCGGTGCGGGTAATCAGGATTTTAAAATCGCCATCTGCAAGCGCCGTGGTTTGCCATGCATAACCGGCATCGCGCAACATTTCGTAGAGCGGGTAGGGTTCGCGGTGGATAAGCACTTGCAGGGTTTCATTGCCGGAAATGGCTGGCAGCGCGCGAATGATGTTCTCGAAAGGCTCCGGCGGAGGCAGACCGCGTACGTCAAGTTCCGGCATCGTGGTCAAGCAGCCTGCATGCGGTCGAAGAGAGTTTCCCGTTCCTTTGCCAGAATCTGGTCGGCGATGGGATAGAGGATATTCTCTTCCTTGTTGTTGTGCTGCTGCATCACCATCAGCAGGGTTTCGGAAAGGCCGCCGTATTCCTGCTCATCTTTTTGCGCGACTGCAGCCGCCATTTGTTCGAGGAGGCCTCTTATCTGCGTGTGTTCCATGCGCATGATATGCACCGGGCCGGAAGGGCCGCCGGCGGACACCAGCGCGGGAAAGAGCACTTCTTCTTCCATGCGGAAATGCCGCGCCATGTCATCGTTAAAGGTCTTGAAAGCGGTTTCAGCCTCGCTCCAGTTGCCTTCGAGGGCGGCTTGCTCGGCAACGGCGAATTCATTGTCACAGGCTTTATGGTCGGCGGTCATATGTTCTGCAATGGTATGCATGTCAGTATCCTTAGATAAATGGCGCGGTTGGCATATCCGCTCTTCAATCGATTTATGATAATAAAAGTTGAGTATTACTGTCGCCTATTATATCAATAAAATATGCGCTGTCGACGCATGATTCATGCTGAAATCAGGCTGGCGCAGTGCAACCCGCTCAGCACCGCGCCTTCCAGCGTGGCGGGGTAAGCGCCGGCGGTGTAGTCGCCCGCCAGCAGCAGGCCGGGCAGGTCGGTCTGTTGTGAAGGTCGTTGCAGGTTGGGCGCGCAGCAGAAGGTGGCGCGTTTCTCGGCGATGACCTTGAACCATTCCGGCACTTCGGCGATGCCGAATTCTTCGCGCAGCTCCGCGATCACTCTCTGCGCCAGCTGTTCCTGGGGCAATTCCTGATGGATGCCTTCCGCGCTGATGACGGCGGCGAGCAGGCCGTGCTGCCCGGCGATTTGTCCCTTGTCGAACAGCCATTGGCTGAAGCGCCGGTGCAGGCCGAGCATCGGATGCGGCAAGTGCACATGGGCGGGATAGCGCAGGTACACGGTGTAGATCGGCTGATGCTCCAAACTGTCGATTTGTGCAACGGTGTTTTCGAGCAATGAGATGGGGCGCAGCAGTTTTGCCGTAACTGTCGGCGGTGCGGAGCAGATGACATGGCTGAACCGTTCTGTCCTCCTTCGACCAGGCTCAGGACAGGCTTGCGCGGTGACGAGCTCGATGCCGTGATCCTTGGGAATGATTGCTTCCACGCCGCAGGAGGTGAACACCATGCCGCCGCGTTGCTCGATATAGTTTGCGGCGCGCTGCGGGAACAGCGCGGTGAAGTCCACGCGCGGCAGCAGCATGTCGCTGTCGCTGCGTTTCTGGTTCAGCGCGTCGCGCAGCACATTGAGCAGCACCTGAGCGGAGGCCTTGAGGATCGGCGTGTTCAGCGCGGCGATGCACAGCGGTTCCCAGAGCTTTTGCGCCAGCTCGGCATCCTGGCCGTGCTGCACGAGCAGCTCGGCGACCGTCATGTCGCGGGGCAGGTAGAAATTCATGCGGCGCAGCGCGAGCATGAAGCGCGCGGCCTTCATCCGTTCGCCGAACGAGATGCCTTGCGCGTTGAGTAGTGCCACCAGCAGGTGCAGCGGCGCGGGCAGGCGCGGCGCCCGGAGCGAGAATTCGCCATGCAGATCGAGTTGCAGCGGCAGGCGCAAAAAGTCCTGTTCGAGGTTGCCGCCGACCTGCTTGATCAGGCGCAGGGTCTGGCGGTAGCAGCCGAGCAGCAGATGCTGGCCGTTGTCCAGTTGGGTGTCGTTGTGCATCACGCCGCGCGCGCGCCCGCCAAGCTGCCTGGCGCTCTCGAACAAGGTGACGGGAATACCGCGCTCCGCCAGCGCGACTGCTGCCGCCATGCCGGCATAGCCGCCGCCGATGATTCCAACAACCAACCCCTCCCGGCCTCCCCTTGTCAGGGGAGGAGGAGTGTTCCCCCCTGATAAGGGGGGATGGAGGGGGGTTAGTTTCTGAGCCAAGTCCTGAAGGCCAGCCACAGTTTGCGCAACGGGGTGAGCGAGACGCGCTCTTTCAGCACATGGCAGCCGCTGGCGACCACCTCATCCAGCGTGGTGCGGTAGATTGCCGCCATGATCAGGCCGGTGCGCTGCGCCTTGCGGTCCGCAGCGGGGAGATGGTCGAGCGCCTGCCGGTAGTAGCGTTGCGCGCGCTCGACTTGGAACGCCATCAGCTTGTGGAAGTTTTCCGTTTCGTGCGCGTTGAGGATGTCCGCCGCCGTGACGCCGAACTGCCGCATCTCGTCCATCGGCAGATAGATGCGGTTGCGCCGCGCGTCCTCGCCGACATCGCGGATGATGTTGGTGAGCTGGAAGGCGATGCCGAGGTCGTGCGCATATTTCAATGTTTGGCGGTCGCTGTAGCCGAAGATTTCCACCGACAGCAGCCCGACCACCGACGCGACGCGGTAGCAATACAGTTGCAGCGATTTGAAATCCGGGTAGCGCGGCAGGTCGATATCCATCTCCATGCCGTCGATGATTTCCAGCAGGTGTTCCTGCGCGAGGTTGAATTGTTTCACCACCGGAACCAGCGCCTGCGCGACCGGATGCTGCGGGCGGCCAGAGTAGATTTCAGCGACCTGCCCGCGCCACCAGCTGAGCGTGGTGCGCGCCACGTTGGCGTCGGTGCATTCGTCCACCACATCGTCCACTTCGCGGCAGAAGGCATACAGCGCGGTGATGGCGCGGCGCTTGTCCGGCGGCAGGAACAGGAAGCTGTAATAGAAGCTGGAGCCGCTTTTTGCGGTTTTGTCCTGGCAATATTGGTCTGGAGTCATTGCAGTTTTCAAATAAATTCGAAGTGCTTAAACCCCTCCCGGCCTCCCCTTGTCAGGGGAGGAGCTCACGTGGCCTCCCCTGACAAGGGGAGGTTTGGAGGGGTTAGGGTTAAAAAGGTGCGCTCTTGGCCAGCATGATAACCCAGTCCAATGGGCGCAATACCGGGCGCTTGTTGAACATGTCGTAGTCAGCGGCTTCCAGCTTGTCGAGGATGCGCAACCCGCCCGCAATGATCATGCGCATTTCCAGCCCGATGCGTCCGGTGAGGATGCTGCCGAGCGGCGCGCCCGAGAGCATCATGGCGCGGGCGCGCTCCACCTGGAATTGCATCAGCCTGCGCCATGCGTTGTCGGCGCTGCCCTGCGCGATCTGTTCTTCGCTCACACCGTATTGCGCCAGATCATCCAGCGGCAGATAGATGCGCCCGATGGCGTAGTCCTTCGCGACATCCTGCCAGAAATTGATCAGCTGCAGACTGGTACAGATGGCATCCGAGTACGCGATGTTGACCGGCGTGGCCTCTTCGTAGAGATGCAGCAGCAGCGTGCCGACCGGATTGGCGGAACGGCGGCAGTAGTCGAGCAGCCCGTCCAAGTCCGCGTAGCGCTTCTGCACCACATCCTGCGAGAAGGCATCGAGCAAATCGTAAAGCGGCTGCATCGGCAGCGCGTGCTGCCGGATCTCGGCGGCAAGGTTGTGGAACAGCGGCGTGAGCGGCGTTTCATTTCTATCAATGCGCGCCAGTTCGGCGCGAAAGGCGTCGAGCTGGCGGAGCCGCTCTTCATCGGGCAGGTCGCCTTCGTCGGCGATGTCGTCCGCCGCGCGCGCAAAATGATAAATCGCCGCCACCGGCTTGCGCAGCCGCTTGGGCATCAGAACCGAGGCGACCGGAAAATTTTCGTAGTGCTCGACCGACGACATCAGAGCAGGTCGTTGCGGTGCAGCATGAACACGAACTGGTCGCCCGCGCTGACCTCCAGCCAGGTGAACGGCAGGGACGGGTAGGCGGCTTCCAGCACTTCGCGGTTATGGCCGATCTCGACGACCAGCACGCCGTTTTCGGTGAGGTGCTGCGCGGCGTGTTTGAGGATGATATGCGTCGCATCCAGCCCGTCATGGCCGCTGCCGAGCGCCAGCTTCGGCTCGTGCAGGTATTCCTGCGGCAGCGCGGCGACCGACGCGGCATCCACGTAGGGCGGGTTGCTGATGATCAGGTCGTATTGCCTGCCACCCAGCTTGGCGAACAAATCGGATTCGATCAGGTGCACGCGGTCTTGCAGGCCGTAGTCGGCGACGTTGCGTTTGGCGACGGACAGCGCATCCGGCGACAGGTCCACCGCATCCACGCTGGCATAAGGAAAGGCGTGCGCGGCGAGGATGGCGAGGCAGCCGCTGCCGGTGCACAAGTCCAGCACGCTGCCGATTTCTTCCGGTTCGGCAATCCACGGTGCGAGCTGTTCGAGCAGCAATTCGGCGATGAACGAGCGCGGCACGATGACGCGTTCATCCACGTAAAAACTGAAATCACCGAGAAATGCCTCGTGCGTCAGGTAGGCCGCCGGAACACGCTGCTCGACACGCTGCTGGATGATGTTCAATACTTCGGCGCGTTCCATGTCGGTCAGGCGCGCATCGAGAAACGGGTCGAGCCGGTCCGGCGGCAGGTTCAGCGTGTGTAGGATCAGGTAGGCGGCCTCGTCGTAGGCATTGCTGCTGCCGTGCCCGAAAAACAGCTTGGCTTGGTTGAAGCGGCTCACCGCAAAGCGCAGCCAGTCGCGCACGGTGTAAAGATTGTGGGTTGCGCCGGAAAAATAGTCGCTCATCAGTCGCCTCCGCCCCCGCCGCCATCCCCGCCGCCGCAACCGCCATCGTGGCTATCGCAGCCTGAAGAGGAGCTTCCGCCGGAATCGCCTCCGCTCCCGCCGCTGTCGCGGTTATCGTAGGGCGACTTGCGCCGGTTCGTCCACGCGATGGAAGCGATCCACAGCAGCGCGGCGATGAGCAGGATCAGAAGGAGATATTTCATTCGGTAAGCAGTTTGGACAGGGTTAGACGGTAGATTTCCGATAGCGCGTCGAGGTCGGCCACCGCGACGCATTCGTTGATCTTGTGGATGGTGGCGTTGAGCGGGCCGAGTTCGATCACCTGCGGGCAGATGTCCGCGATGAAGCGCCCGTCGGAGGTGCCGCCGCCGGTGGAGAGTTCGGTTGTCACCCCGGTTGCCTCGCGTATTGCGGCGCTGACTGCGTCCACCAGATTGCCGCGCGGCGTGAGGTAGGGCTTGCCGGACAGTTCCCAACACAAGTCATATTCCAGGCCGTGCCGATCCAGGATCGCACAGAATTCGTTCTTCAGGTCGTCCACCGTGCTGGCGGTGGAGAAGCGGAAGTTGAACAGGATTTCCACCGTGCCGGGCACCACATTGGCCGCGCCGGTGCCGCCGTGGATATTGGAAATCTGCCAGGAGGTCGGCGGAAAATATTCGTTGCCCTCGTCCCATGTTGTCGCGGCCAGTTCGGCGATCGCGGGCGCGGCGTGGTGAATCGGGTTCCTGACCAGGTGCGGGTAGGCGATGTGGCCCTGCACGCCCTTGACGGTGAGCGTGCCGGACAGCGAACCGCGCCGCCCGTTCTTGATGGTGTCGCCGGTCTTGGCTACCGAGGTCGGCTCGGCGACGATGCAGTAATCGATAGTCTCGTTGCGTTCCCGCAACGCTTCCACCACGCGCACCGTGCCGTCCACCGCCACGCCCTCTTCGTCGGAGGTGAGCAGCACGGCGATGGAGCCGCGATGCTGCGGATGATGGGCTACGAATTTTTCGATCGCGGTGACGAACGCCGCCAGCGAGCCCTTCATGTCCGCCGCACCGCGCCCGTACAGCATGCCGTCGCGCACGGTTGGGGTGAACGGGCCGCTGTTCCACTGATCCAGCGGCCCGGTCGGCACCACGTCGGTATGCCCGGCGAAGCACATCAGCGGCCCGGCGTTGCCGCGCCGCGCCCATAGATTATCCACCTCGCCGCAGCGCATTTTGTCCAGGCTGAAACCGAGCGGCGCGAGACGTGCGCCGATGATGTCCAGGCAGCCGTCATCCGCCGGCGTGAGGGAGCGGCGCGAGATGAGCTGTTCGGCGAGATGCAGTGTTTCAGACATGATGTAGTCGGTTGTTCATGGTTTGCTAAAAATCGTAATTAGCCACGGATGTACACGGATGTACACGGATGTACACGGATTATCACTGATAAAACAGAAAGTCATGATAAATCCTTGACTCGTTCGAATGGTGTCTGGCACAGGATAGTCAACCCATTGATAATCCGTGTTCATCTGTGTTTATCCGTGGCTAAACTGTTTTTTCCAGATTTATTTGGGTTCATCCAGATTGAGCTTGATGCCGCTGAAATCGGACTGCGGTTTCGGGTTCTTCGGCGCCTCCTGATCGGGGTCAAACACCGGCACTTTCATGGTGTTGGTACGCTCCGAGAAGTCGATCAGCGTGGACAGGTTGCTCGCCGAGTCGGCGTTGCGCATCGCTTCTTCCTTGGTGATCTGGCCGGTTTTGAACAGCTTGTACAGCGCTTGCTCGAAGGTTTGCGAGCCGGCAGAAACGCTCTTTTCGATAGCATCGCGGATCTTGTCGATCTCGTCGTTCTTGATCAGGTCGGCGATCAGCGAAGTGTTCAGCAGGATTTCCACGGCGGGAATTTGCTTGCCTTGCACGTTGCGCACCAGGCGTTGCGAAACCACCGCACGCAGGCACATCGACAGGTCGGACAATACGCTTTGTCGCGAGTCATAGGGAAAGAAATTTACGATCCGGTTAAGCGCGTGGTAGCTGTTGTTGGCGTGCAGCGTGGTCAGGCACAGGTGGCCGGTCTGCGCGAAGATCAGCGCGTGTTTGAGGGTGTCGCGGTCGCGCACTTCGCCGATCATCAGCACGTCAGGCGCTTCGCGCATCCCGCTGGATAATGCATTCTCGTAGGTGAGGGTATCGGTGCCGATTTCGCGCTGGTTTACGATGGATTTGCCGTGCCCGAAGATGTATTCGACCGGGTCTTCGATGGTCAGAATATGGCCGCTCTTGGTGCTGTTGCGGTGCTCGATCATCGAGGCGAGCGTGGTGGATTTGCCGGAACCGGTCGCGCCGACCACCAGTACCAGGCCGCGCTTTTCCATGATCAGCTCTTTCAGCACGCTCGGCAGGTGCAGGTTTTCCACGTTGTCGATCTTGCCCTTGACATGGCGGATCACGATGGCGATATCGCCGCGCTGGCGGAAAATGTTGACGCGGAAGTTGCCGGTGCCATTGGCGCGGAACGAGAAGTTCATTTCCAGTTTGGCCTCGAACTCGGCAATCTGTTTCGGTGACATCATCTCGTAAGCGATGCGCTTGATGATCTCGTCATCCAGTATCTGCGCGTTGACCGGCATTGCGATGCCGTCGATCTTGATGTTGACCGGCGCGCCGGCCGAGAAGAAGAGGTCGGAAGCCTGTTTGTCGGCGGCGAGTTGCAGTAACGGGGTAACGATCATGGAGTTCTCCTCGGTAACGGCGTAGGGGCGTATGGCAATACGCCCTCGTCATTGCAATCACGACGCTAGGGCGTATTGCCATACGCCCCTACAACTCAAATGCCTCGCAGCAATTCGTTGATGCCCACCTTGGACAGGGTCTTGGCATCCACTTTCTTCACGATCACCGCGCAATACAGGTTATAGCTGCCGTCCGCGGAAGGCAGGCTGCCGCTGACCACCACCGATCCGGCCGGTACACGGCCGTAGCTGACCTCGCCGGTTTCGCGGTCGTAAATCTTGGTGCTCTGGCCGATGAACACGCCCATCGATACCACCGAGTTCTCCTCCACGATCACGCCTTCGACGATCTCGGAACGCGCGCCGATGAAACAGTTGTC
>JAUYGW010000303.1 GCA_030690245.1 Gallionella sp.
ATGCTCTTGATCGGCGCAAAGCCGGTGCCTCCGGCGATGAAGATCATCGGCTTGTCGGAATCGTCGCGGATGAAGAAGCTGCCGAGTGGGCCTTTCAGGCGCAGGATGTCGCGTTCCTTCATTTCGTTGAATACATACTGCGTGAAAGCACCGCCCTCGACCTTGCGGATATGCAGTTCGAGGAATTCGCCGTCGTGCGGCGCATTGGCCAGCGAGAAATTGCGCGGCTTCTGGTCTTTCGGCAGGAGGGAGATGTATTGCCCGGCCGCAAAGCGCAATCGTTCGCCCATAGGCAGTTCGAGTTGTAGCGCCATCACGTCATCCGCCAGCCGGGTCATCTTGCGCACGCGGCAGGGCAGGATACGCACCGGGATGTCGCCGATCTTGCCGGCTGTTTGGCATTCGATCACCAGGTCCGATTTCGGCCTGGCGCAACAGAACAATGTCATGCCCGCCGCTCTATCCATATCCGTCAGCGCACTGCCCAGATAGTTGCCGTGATCCACCTGCCCCTCCATGACTTTACCCTTGCATACGCCGCATGCGCCTTCGCGGCAGCTATAGGGCAGGGTGTAGCCGTGCTTGAGTGCGGCTTCAAGGATGGTTTCGTGCTCTTCGATGGGGAACTGGTAGCCGCTCGGCTGGATAGTGGTTTGAAAGGTCATGATAAAGCTACAAAGGCGCTCAAAAAGATAAATTACAGGACATAATTATGCCATGAAACGTTTATTGATCATCGGCTGCGGAGACGTGGCGATGCGCGCCATTCCTTTGCTGACGCGCCGCTACCGGGTATTTGCGCTGGTGCGCAATCCGGCTTATCGCGAAAAATTACGCGCGCTCGGCGTGCTGCCGATTGTCGGCGATTTGGACGATCGCGCCAGCCTCGCACGCATCGCGGGGCTGGCGGATGCCGTGCTGCACTTAGCACCTCCTGCGAATAGCGGCACCAGCGACACGCGCACCCGCAACCTGCTCGGCGCACTGTCGCGCGGAGCATTGCCGGCGCAACTGGTGTACATCGGCACCAGCGGCGTCTATGGCGATTGCGGCGGTGCAGTCGTGAGTGAATCTCGGCCGCCCCGTCCGCAAGCGGCGCGTGCACAGCGCCGCATCGATGCCGAAAGGCAAATTCGCAACTGGGCAAAACGCAATCATGTGAAGGCCAGCATCCTGCGCGTGCCGGGCATTTATGCCGCCGATCGCCTGCCGCTAGCCCGCTTGCAGCAGGGCTTGCCGTGCATTGTCGACAGCGAGGACAGCTATACCAACCACATCCACGCCGACGATCTGGCGCGCATCGCTGTCGCGGCATTGCGGTATGGAAAGGCGTGCCGCGTGTACCACGCGAGCGACGACAGCCAGTTGAAGATGGGCGGATACTTCGATGCCGTGGCGGATGCGTTTGGCTTTCCGCACCCGCCGCGTGTGAGCCGCGCCGAGGCGCAGCGCGCGCTGCCGGAAACGCTGCTATCGTTCATGAACGAATCGCGGCGGCTGAACAATCGGCGCATGAAACGGGAGTTGAGGGTGCGGCTGCATTATCCGACGGTGGCGGACATGCTGGCCACAATCAAACTCCCCTGAATTTGCTCAACGCTGTCTTATAAAACAAGCGCGCCAGTCACCGCGACAGGCGGCGGTTGCTTTTTAGGTTTCTTCACTTCTTTGTTTTTTCGTTGCTGCCCTTTAGCCATGATCGTTCTCCTTGTGTTGTGGCATGCGCATAATAATACGAACGGATAATTTCGGTGTGCTTTCCTCGGCGGAATGGTTTGAATGGCCGTTATTGGGTGTCTGCTTCCGGGTATCGCGAGTTCAAAATACCCTCAATAACCTGCCGCTATCTGGGGCATTTTAACGTCAGATTTAGTATTCTTTTACAAATTTCCTTGACGAGACTAACCTAATAGGCGTAAAAGGCTTCCAGGTATTTGATTCAAAGTCTTTGCAGTGCTGGTTTTTCCATGTGCAATCTTCGATTCAAATAGTTTTGCGGGAGTTTTTCCCGTTTTTTAATAAGGAAGTAATCACATGGCAACTGGTACAGTTAAATGGTTTAACGACGCAAAGGGTTTTGGTTTTGTCACTCCCGATGATGGCAGCGAAGACTTGTTCGCGCACTTTTCAGCAATCAACATGAACGGCTTCAAGTCGCTCCAGGAAGGCCAAAAAGTCAGCTTTGAAGTGACACAAGGTCCTAAGGGCAAGCAAGCTTCCAATATTCAGGCTGGTTAATCAGTCCCTGAGTTGGTAAAAAAGCCCGGCACGAAAGTGCCGGGCTTTTTGTTTTCCGGTAAGACAAGCCTGCCGATAGCCGCTTTACTTTATGGCCGCTAAGCCTTGAAGCTGTTGCTCAGCGCGATGAGTTGATCCAGTTTGGCTTTCGCCGCGCCGCTGGCGATCACCTGATCGGCCTTGGCGACGCCTTCCTTGAGTGTGGCGGCCAGCCCCGCCACGTAAATCGCCGCACCGGCATTCAGTTGCACGATGTCGCGCGGTGTACCGACTTCATTGTTCAACACGCCTAATAGTTTTTCGCACGCCTCGTCGGCATTGGTGACGCGCAGCATGCCGATCGGTGCGCTGGGCAGCCCGAAGTCGCTCGGATGAACAGTGTACTCGCTGACTTCCCCGCCTTTCAGCTCAGCAACATAGGTGCCTTCGCTGATAGAAATCTCATCCATGCCATCCGCGCCGTGCACCACGAGCACATGGTGGCTACCGAGGCGTTGCAGCACGCGTGCCTGAATACCGACCAGGTCGGGATGGAACACGCCCATCACCTGGTTGTCGGCGCCGGCAGGATTGGTCAGCGGCCCGAGCACATTGAAAATCGTGCGTACCCCCAGTTCGCGGCGCACCGGCGCGGCGTACTTCATCGCACCGTGAAAGTTGGGCGCGAACATGAAGCCGATGCCGATTTCGTCTATACACTGCCCGACCTGTTCCGGGGTCAGGTTGAGGTTGACGCCGAGTTTTTCCAGTACATCCGCCGAGCCGCAGGTCGAGGAGACCGAGCGCCCGCCATGCTTGGCTACATGCGCCCCTGCCGCCGCAGCGACCAGCGCGCTGGCGGTGGAGATGTTGAAAGTGTGTGCCGCATCGCCCCCGGTGCCGCAGGTGTCGACCAAGTGTGTGCGGTTTGCGACGGGTACCTTGGCGGCGAACTCGCGCATCACGAATGCGGCTGCGGAAATTTCCCCTATGGTTTCCTTCTTGACCCGCAGGCCGACGAGAATTCCTGCAATCTGCGCCGGCGTGACTTCGCCGCTCATGATCTGGCGCATCAGCGACAGCATCTCATCGTAAAAAATTTCGCGCTGGTCGATCAGGCGGGCGAGGGCTTGTTGCGGTGTCATCATGGTTATCTCTTCCCTTCCAGAAAATTCTTCAGCATGTCGTGCCCGTGCTCGGTCAGGATCGATTCCGGGTGAAACTGCACGCCATGCACCGCCAGCGTCTTGTGGCGCACCCCCATGATCTCGCCGTCATCCGTCCATGCGGTGATCTCCAGGCAGTCCGGCAGGGTCGTGCGCTCAATCACCAGCGAGTGGTAGCGCGTCGCGGTGAACGGGTTGGGCAGCCCGGTGAACACGCTGGTGTTGTTGTGATGGATCGCCGAGGTCTTGCCGTGCATCAACTGTTTGGCGTGGACGATCTTTCCGCCGAAAGCCTGCCCGATGCTCTGATGGCCGAGGCACACGCCGAGGATCGGAATTTTGCCGGCGAACTGCCGGATCGCCGCCACCGATACCCCCGCCTCGTTCGGCGTGCACGGGCCGGGCGATACCACGATGTGCTGCGGGTTCATGGTTGCTATCTGTTCGACCGTGACTTCATCGTTGCGGCGCACCACCACGTCCGCACCGAGCTCGGCGAAATACTGCACCAGGTTGTAGGTGAAGGAGTCGTAATTGTCGATCATTAGCAACATAGTTTTTCCAATTTCTAGCTGTTTATCCTAAGGACTGCGATTAGCCACAGATATACACGGATTGCCACTGATAAAAAGCACTGTAAAAAATCTGCTATTCACCGGATGATGGCTTGGAATGATGGTTAATCCATCGATAATCCGTGTTCATCTGTGTAAATCCGTGGCTGAGTTATTTTGTAGATTTATACGCATCATACTCAACGCCACCGCTTCGGCAACCCGGATGCCGTCCACCGCCGCAGACAGGATGCCGCCCGCATAACCCGCGCCTTCGCCGGCGGGATACAAACCCTGGGTGTTGATGCTTTGCAAATCATCGTCATTGCGCTTGATGCGGATCGGCGAGGAGGTGCGCGTTTCCACACCAGTCAGCACCGCATCAGCCATATCGAATCCCTTGATCTGCTTCGCGAAGGCGGGCAATGCCTCGCGGATCGCGGCGATCGCATAGTCCGGCAGGGCGCTGCTCAGGTCGCATAGATGCACGCCCGGCGTATAAGACGGCTGTACCGCGCCAAAGTTGCGTGAAGGCCTGCCCGCCAGAAAATCGCCGACCAGTTGCCCGGGCGCGCAGTAATTTCCGCCGCCCAGCTCGAAGGCGCGCGACTCCCAGCGACGCTGGAATTCCATCCCCGCGAGCGGATCGCCGGGATAGTCCTCTGGGGTGATGCCCACGACTATCCCTGCGTTGGCGTTGCGCTCGTTACGCGAATACTGGCTCATGCCGTTGGTGACCACTCGTCCCGCTTCCGAAGCGGCGGCGACCACCGTGCCGCCGGGGCACATACAGAAGCTGTACACCGAACGCCCGTTGCTGGCGTGGTGCACCAGCTTGTAATCCGCTGCGCCGAGCAGCGGGCTGCCCGCGTTGCTGCCATAGCGCGCACGGTCGATCAGCGACTGCGGATGCTCGATGCGGAAGCCGATCGAGAACGGCTTGGCCTCGATATACACGCCGCGTTTGTGGATCATCTCGAAGGTGTCGCGCGCGCTGTGCCCGACCGCGAGCACCAGATGATTCGTGGCGATGCGTTCGCCGCTGCTGAGAGCCACGCCGCTTATTTTTCCGTCAGTGATGGCGATACCGTCCACGCGGCTCTCGAAGCGGATCTCGCCGCCCAGCGACTGGATCGTCTCGCGCATCTTCTCCACCATCCCCACCAGGCGAAAGGTGCCGATGTGCGGCTTGCCGACGTACAGGATTTCTTCCGGTGCACCCGCCTTGACGAATTCCTCCAGCACTTTCCGTCCGAGGTGCCGAGGGTCCTTGATCTGGCTGTGCAGCTTGCCGTCGGAGAACGTACCCGCGCCGCCCTCGCCGAACTGTACGTTCGATTCCGGGTTGAGCACGCCCTGCCGCCACAGGCCGAAGGTATCCTTGGTCCTTTCGCGCACCGCCTTGCCGCGTTCCAGGATCAGCGGGCGGAAGCCCATCTGCGCGAGGATCAGACCAGCGAACAGACCGGCGGGCCCCATACCGATCACGATAGGCCGCGAGGCTAAATTCTGCGGAGCTTGTGCGACAAAGTGGTATCGGGTATCGGGTGCAATCTTTACATGCGGGTCGTTGTTGAAGCGCGCCAGAATCGCCGCTTCATCGCGCACTTCAATATCCAGCGTGTAGGTGAACAGGATGGCGTGCGATTTGCGCGCATCCACGCCGCGCCGGAAGATGCGATAGTTCAGCAGGCCGTCTGCGGGAATGTCCAGCCGCTTGACGATGGCGCTGCTGATGTCGCCCTCGGGGTGGTCGAGCGGCAGTTTGACTTCGGTGAGCCGGATCATGACTACGAATCGAGGCTGTTATCCAGACCTGCCAGCACCATCTCCGCCGCGCGCAGCACGGCGCGCGCCTTGTTCTGCGTCTCCGTCCATTCGTTGTCCGGCACCGAGTCGGCGACAATGCCGGCGCCCGCCTGCACGTACAGCATGCTGCTTTTTACCACGGCGGTGCGCAGCGCTATGGCGAGGTCCATGTCGCCGTTGAAGCCGAGGTAGCCGACCGCACCTGCGTAGATGCCGCGCTTGCTCGGTTCCAGTTCGTCGATGATCTCCATCGCACGCACTTTGGCCGCGCCGCTGACCGTGCCGGCGGGGAAGGTGGCCTTGAGCACGTCTATCGCATTCAGGCCGGGCTTGAGCGTGGCCTCGACGTTGGAGACGATGTGCATCACATGCGAGTAGCGTTCGATGATCATTTTTTCGGTGAGCTTTACCGTGCCGTTTTGCGCGACGCGCCCGATGTCGTTGCGGCCCAGGTCGATCAGCATCAAGTGCTCGGCCAGTTCCTTCGGATCGGCCAGCAGCTCCTCTGCGAGTTCGGCATCCCGCTGCTGCGTCTTGCCGCGCGGCCGGGTTCCGGCGATGGGGCGCACCGTGACTGCATCGCCTTCCAGCCGCACCAATATTTCCGGCGACGCACCGACCACGTGATGATCGCCCATGTCGTAATAGAACATGTACGGCGAAGGATTGACACTGCGCAGCGCGCGATACAGCGACAGCGGCGCAGCGGGGAACGGCTGCGCCATGCGCTGTGCCAGCACCACCTGCATGATGTCGCCGTCGAAAATGTATTGTTTGGCCTTTGCCACTGCCTGCTTGAACGCGGTTTCGCCGAATTCGGAGTGAGCCTCGCCACCGTGCATCGGCGGCGCATGCGGGATGTCCACGGGCTGGCGCAGGCGCGTGGTCAGTTCATGCAGGCGCTGCTTGGCCAATGCGTAAGCGTCGGCCTGTTCCGGGTTGGCATAGACGATGAAGGTGAGCTTGCCGGTGAGATTGTCCACCACCGCCAGCTGCTCGGTGAGCATCAGCAGGATATCCGGCGTACCAATGGTGTCGGGCTTGCCGGTTTTGGCCAGACGCGGCTCGATATAACGGATCGTGTCGTAGCCGAAATAGCCCGCCAGCCCGCCGCAGAAGCGCGGCAGACCGGGCAGCGTCGCAACCTTGAAACGCGTCTGGTATTCGCGGATGAAATCCAGCGGGTTCTCGACCTCGTGCGTGGTCTCGGTCGCGCCATGCGTCAGCGTGACCTGCCTGCCGTGCACCGTGATGCGCGTATCGGCAGGCAGGCCGATGAAGGAATAGCGCCCGAAGCGTTCGCCGCCCTGCACCGATTCCAGCAGGTAGGAATAGGGTTTGTTAGCGAGCTTGAGGTACAGCGATAGCGGCGTGTCCAGATCGGCAAAGGTCTCGCTTACCAGCGGGATGCGGTTATAGCCTTGCTGGGCCAGCGCGTTGAATTCTTGTTCGGTGATGGGGTGCAACATGAAAATCTCCGTGGTTTTGTAGGTCGGGATTCATCCCGACAATGGCTCGTGTCGGGATGAATTCCGACCTACGATTGGCACC
>JAUYGW010000304.1 GCA_030690245.1 Gallionella sp.
AGCAATTGCTTGAGCTCTCCGCTCTGGAACATCTCGGTCATGATGTCCGAGCCGCCGACGAATTCGCCCTTGATGTAAAGCTGCGGAATGGTCGGCCAATTGGCGTAATCCTTGATCCCCTGGCGGATTTCCGCATCCTGCAGCACATCCACGGTGAACAATTGTTTCACGCCCAATGTTTTCAGTATGCCCACCGCTTTGCCGGAAAAACCACATTGCGGGAACTGCGGACTGCCTTTCATATACAGCACCACCGGATGCGTGGTGACTTGTTCGTGGATGCGTTGCTGGGTATCTGTGCTCATGGCGTCTTTACCTGAATTAAATGATCGGGAATTCTATCGGCGCGGGCAACGCCGCGTCAAGCATTAACGCCACGGCGTGCGGAATAAAAACGGGCATCCGAAGATGCCCGTGGTTTTTTCCGGCTTGCGAGGAGAGCCGGATCAGAACAGGTGAATCATGCCTATGCCGAGGCCGGTCTGGGTTGAACCGTTTGTCGAGGCGGCTCCCACGGTGCCAATCGCCGTGGCGGTTAAGGTGCTGTAGTTCGCGCTGGCATCGTTGCTGAGCCTGGTATAGGCGCCATACAGCTCGGTGTGTTTGGAGAAGTTGTAGCCGTAACGCAACGTGTACATGTCGGCCCCCGTATTTGCGCGCGCCCCCAGGTTGCCGTTCTTGACATAAAAAGCACCGAGATTGCTGTTGCCGAGCTTGTAATTGCCCGCCAATTCCAAATTGCTCTGGGATTCGGTTGTGGCAGCGGCCGTGCCGACGGCCAAACGCTCATAAGCCATGCCAATCAGGCCGCCGCCAAATTTATAAGCGCCGACCAGGCGTGTCGCATGGTCATCCACGGCCGCCGTGGTCTGGTCGGGGCGGTTTTCATAAGCCAATGCCGCATACAGCATGTCATTCTCATAAGTCCCGGAGAGCGACAACTTGGCCTTGTTTTGGGTGGTGGTCTGCCCGGAATCGGGGCTGTAGGCGATCATGCCCTGGAAGCCGCTCAGGTTCGGCGACCAGTATTGCAAGACGCTGGACTGGCGCGTGTTGTAGTTGACGTTCTTGTTTGTCGCCAAGACCAACGCATCCGCGCCGGTTCGCCCAATCAGGTTGGTCGCGCTGAATATACTTGCGTTGTCGAACAATTCGATCTTGTTGTGGGCAAGCTTGTAGGGTGTGTCCCAGCTGCCGACAAACACCGTGCCGAAGCCGCCTTTCAGGCCGACGTTGCTGTTGCGCGTGCCATTGAATGGCGTGCCTCCGCCGTTGGCAGGATCGACTTGAATCTCCAGTTGCCAGATGGCCGCCAGATCGTCGCCCAGCCCTTCACTGCCTTTCAGGCCGAAGCGGGATGCATTGGATTGCACGCGGTTGGCGCTCTTGGCGGTTGTGACTGCCGATACCTTGTCATTTTTGACTGATTCAAAATCTATATTGACCCGGCCATAAAAAGTTATGCCGGAAGCGGTGTTTGCAGTTGCCGGCGCGGCTGGTTTCGCATTGGCATTTGCCAAAACCGGGGCAGCCGTTTTGCTTTCCAGTTTGTGTTCGAGCATGCGGATCTTCTGATCCAGCTCCTGCACCATGGCGCGCAGTTTCCCCAACTCGGCTTTTTCGGTATCGGCAAATGCCGCCGGGGCGGCAAATGCCGAAATGAGCGCCAGCACAATAATCTTTTTTTGCATTTAAACTCCTTGAATTTGTTTGTATCGACCGCTTTGGCCGCCAACCGAAAAGCCCACCGGGGAGAACTTCGGGGCGGATTATCCGCGAGGCAAAATGTATTGCAAGACAAGCAATGCAGATTTAACAAAAAAATTCACAAAGCGCGGCTTGCTTGCAGCATGCGAATGCTCCCTCATGCCGCCGTACCAAACGGCGGCCCACCATCGATGTGCTATGCTCCGAGCGATTGTTTTTTCGACGGGTTGCGATGAGGCTCTTCTTTTATTTTTGCCTGCTGATTGCCCCGCCCGCGCTGGCGGACCAGACTGCGGATTTTCTCGCGGCGCGCGATGCATTCCGCGCCGGCGACACGGTCAAATTTGAACGTTTCGCACAGCGGTTGAAAAATACGCCGCTGGAGGTGTACACCAGTTATTACCGGCTGCGCCTCGGGCTGGAAAACGCCGACACAGGCGCTGCAAAGGATTTTCTTTCCCGGCCGGAAGACACGCCGATGATCGACCGGTTGCGCGGCGAATGGCTCAAGCAGCTCGGCATGAAACAGCAATGGGACAGGTTCGACGCGGAATATCCGCGCCTGCTTAACGAGGATACCGAGCTGACCTGCTATGCGCTGCAATCGCGCCGCCGCAGCCGGGAACAGGAGGCGTTAAACGAAGCGCGCCGGTTATGGTTCAGCGGCAAGGGCCAGCCGGACAGCTGCGGCCCGCTGTTCGAAGCGGCGCTGTCCGCCGGCATCATAAGCGAACCGGATGTCTGGCAGCGGCTGCGCCTGACGCTGGAAGCGGGTAATGTGTCGCTCGCCAAACAGCTTGCCGGACACCTGACCGGCAACCATGCGGTGTCGCCTGCGGCCTTGGAAAGCGCGGCGGCCGATGCGGATCGTTACCTGGAAAAACTGGCGCCTGACCAGATGAATGAAGGCCAGCGCGCCGTCGCATTGTTCGCGTTGCAACGCCTGGCCAAACAATCCCCCGATCTGGCCGCTGCGCGCTGGGAAAAAATTGCAGCCAATTTTCCCGACGCGGAGCAGCAATACCTATACGGCTGGCTGGCTTACGAGGCGGCGCGCAAGCTGGATAACCGTGCGCCGCAATGGTTCAAGGCGGCGGCGAACACGCCGCTCAACGACCGGCAATCGGCATGGCGCGTGCGTGCGGCATTGCGCGCGCAGGACTGGCCCGAGGTGCTGGCAGGCATCAATGCGATGGATGGACAACAGCAACACGATGCGGCCTGGCAATACTGGAAGGCGCGCGCGCTGCAGGCATTGGGCAAGCCCGCCGAAGCGAACCAGTTGCTCGTGCCGCTGAGCGGCGAATATAATTTTTACGGCCAGTTGGCGGGTGAGGAACTGGCGGGTTCGCCGCTGTTGAGCTCTTCGGCAGCGCCACTTCGGCAAGGCTCTCCCGAGCAAAATCAAAGGGCTCAGGACAGGCTCGTGGCAGGCTCGGCGGCGACCTATAAACCCCGCAAACAGGACATCGCTGCGATGCTGGCCTTGCCCGGCATTCAGCGCACCCTGGCGCTGTACCGCATGGACATGCGCAGCGAAGCATTGAAGGAATGGAGCTGGACATTGCGCAATTTCAACGACCAGGAACTGCTCACCGCAGCAGAAATCGCGCGGCGCAACAAAATGTACGACCGCGCGATCAATGCGGCGGACATGACGGTCAACGTGCATGACTTCAGCTTGCGCTATCTCGCGCCCTATCGCGGTGCGTTGCGGGCGCATATTCGCGAGCATGGCCTGGAGGAGGCATGGGTATATGGCCTGATGCGTCAGGAGAGCCGTTTCGTCACTGCGGCCAAGTCCGATGTCGGGGCGGCCGGGCTGATGCAGGTCATGCCATCGACGGCGCGCTGGATAGCAAAAAAACTGGGATTGAAAAGCTACAAACAATCCCTGATCCACCAGCTGGACACCAATCTGCGCCTCGGCACCTACTACATGAAAACCATGTTGTCGCAGTTCGACGACAGTCCGGTGCTGGCCTCGGCGGCATACAATGCCGGCCCGGGGCGGGCGCGGCGCTGGCGCGGCGACCAGCCATTGGAAGGCGCGATTTACGCCGAGACCATCCCGTTCGATGAAACGCGCGACTATGTGAAAAAAGTGATGAGCAACACCATGTATTACACCAAGCAATTCGATGCGCCGCCGCGCCCGCTCAAGCAGCGCATGGGCACCATCGCGGGCAAGACTGCGGACAACCAGCAAGCCATCCCCGATGAGAAATAAGGCTCCCGATGAACCTGAAAAATGCAGTTGAGCCACGGATGAACACGGATGAACACGGATTGACACAGATGAACAATGAGCCACATCAGCTTTTTTCCTGTGCTGTTCTGGTGAAATACCAGCCCCTCGCAATACAATGTTTTATCCGTGTTTGTCCGTGTAAATCTGTGGCTAACCGAGGTTTTAAGGATGAAGAGTAACGCCAAAATCTATTGTGTCGGCGGCGCGGTGCGCGACCGGTTGCTCGGCCTGCCGGTGCAGGATCACGACTGGGTGGTAGTGGGCAGCACGCCGGAAGAAATGGTCGCACAGGGCTACCAGCCGGTGGGCAAGGACTTCCCGGTGTTCCTGCACCCCGAGACCCACGAGGAATACGCGCTGGCGCGCACCGAGCGCAAGAGCGCGCCGGGCTACAGGGGCTTCGTTGTGCATGCCGCACCGGATGTCACGCTGGAGCAGGATCTGCTGCGCCGCGACTTCACCATCAATGCTATCGCCCAGGAAGTTGATGACAAGCAAGGCGGGGGCAACCTGATCGACCCGCATAACGGCATCGCCGATTTGCGCGCGGGCATCCTGCGCCATGTCAGCGCGGCATTCAATGAGGACCCGGTGCGCATCCTGCGCGCGGCGCGTTTTGCGGCGCGCTTCGGCTTCGTCATCGCGCCGGAGACTCTGGCACTGATGCGTGAGATGGTGGAGAACGGCGAAGTGGATGCGCTGGTCGCGGAACGCGTGTGGCAGGAACTGGCGCGCGGCCTGATGGAGAAAAGGCCGTCGCGCTTTTTCGAGACGCTGCGCAGTTGCGGCGCGCTGGCAAAAATCCTGCCCGAGGTGGACGCGCTGTTCGGCGTGCCGCAGCCGGAAAAATACCATCCGGAAATCGACTGCGGCATCCACACCCTGCTGGTGGTGGACGATGCCGCGCGGCGCGGTTACCCGCTGGAAGTGCGCTTCGCCGCGCTGACGCATGATCTGGGTAAGGCCACGACGCCGAAGGACATCCTGCCGCGCCATATCGGCCATGAGCTGCGCGGCGTGGAACTGATAAAAAAACTCGCGCAGCGGCTGCGCGTGCCGGGCGAATGCCGCGATCTCGCCTTGCTGGCGGCGCGCTATCACGGTGACATCCATCGCGCCCGCGAGTTGCGCGCCGAAACCATCATCAGATTATTCCAGTCGGCCGACGCATGGCGCAGACCGGAACGTTTCGCGCAACTGCTGCAAGTTTGCGCCACGGACGCGCACGGCCGCACCGGCCACGAGCAGGACGACTACCCGCAGGAAGATTATCTGCTGCAACTGCTGGCAGCCGCGCGCGCCGTGGATGCGGGCGCGATCGCCACTCATTGCGCGGATCAGGCTGCCATCCCGGAACGCGTGCGGCTGGCCCGCGTGGCGGCGATCGAAAAAAGGGTTCAAGACAAGCCGTAAAGAAACCAAGCGTCAGCACGCGCTAAACATCGAGCGCTCTGTGCGCTGTCGCACAGACGGCAGGAATCTCCCTCTATAGCTTTAGACCTTCCGATGCCCGGCGGAGAGGAAAGACTCACCAACAAAGCCGGCATCCTGTTCTCAATCAGCTAAATTCGAGGGATAAACCCATGAAAAAAATCGCTGCTGCTCTGTTGCTTTCCACCGCTGCTCCTGCTTTCGCGGCTGACAACGGCTTTTACGCTGGCGTAACGCTGGGCCGTTCCAACACTGGCTCCACCGTACCTAGTGTCGTGATGACCAAATCCAAGGACACTGTATGGGGTGTGCTGGGCGGTTACCAATTCACCAGAAATTGGGGCGCCGAAGCGTTCTACACCGACGCTGGCAGATTCGCAGGTACAAGTGCCGGGGCTCCTAATTCCGGCAAGACTGACGCTTATGGCATCGACGCCGTAGGTACAATGCCGTTGGCCAATGATTTCTCGCTGTACGGCAAACTGGGCTACGCCAGGGCCAAGACCAGCGCCTCGTCTGCGCCAGCTGGCCTCACTGGCGCAAAGCGCGGTGCGACCACCTACGGCCTGGGCGGTATGTACAACGCCACGCGGGCAGTTGGTATCCGTTTAGGCTGGGATCGCTATGGCGCTGCCGTTAACAATGCTGGTGTTAATAGCGACTTCAATTCCAACGTGTATTCGCTGGGCGGCATATTCAAATTCTAATCCAACTTAACGCCAAAAAAGCCGGGCTTGTTCCGGCTTTTTTATTGCCGGTAAAGTAAGGTAGCACGGATGGAATGCAATGAAATCCGGGGCCAAGTGTAAACCTGAACCCGGAACCCGGATTCCGCTTTGCTCCATCCAGGCTACAGTCCCAGCTCTCCCCACATCGCATCTACCTTGGCTTTCACCGCCGCGCTCATCACGATCGGCGTACCCCATTCGCGCTGCGTCTCGCCCGGCCACTTATTGGTCGCGTCCAGCCCCATCTTGCCGCCCAGCCCCGACACCGGGCTGGCGAAATCCAGATAATCGATGGGCGTGTTTTCCACCAGCAGCGTGTCGCGCGCCGGATCGACGCGCGTGGTGATCGCCCAGATGACCTCTTTCCAGTCGCGCACGTCGATGTCGTCGTCCACCACGATGATGAACTTGGTGTACATGAACTGGCGCAGGAAGCTCCAGATGCCGAACATCACGCGCTTGGCGTGTCCCGGATATTGTTTCTTGATGCTCACCACCGCCATGCGGTAGCTGCATCCTTCCGGCGGCAGGTAAAAATCGACGATCTCGGGAAACTGTTTCTGCAGAAGCGGCACGAACACTTCGTTCAGCGCCACGCCCAGCATCGCCGGTTCGTCGGGTGGCTTGCCGGTGTAGGTGGAATGGTAGATCGGGTTGCGGCGCATCGTGATGCGCTCGATGGTGAACACCGGGAACTTGTCCTGCTCGTTGTAGTAGCCGGTGTGATCGCCATACGGCCCTTCAAGGGCGGTCTCACCGGGATGGATCACGCCTTCCAGCACGATCTCGGCGGAAGCGGGCACTTGCAGATCGCTGCCGATGCACTTCACCAGTTCGGTCTTGCTGCCGCGCAGCAGACCGGCGAACTGGTATTCGGACAATGCATCGGGAACCGGCGTGACCGCGCCGAGGA
>JAUYGW010000314.1 GCA_030690245.1 Gallionella sp.
GTTTCTTCGCTTCGGTCACGAAGGTGATGCCGTCCATGTTGGGCATGTTGACGTCGCTGATGATGAGGTGGATTTTCTGCCCGTTCAGCTTGGTGAGCGCGTCCTTGCCGTCGCATGCCTCGATCACGTCATAACCCGCGCCCTTGAGCGCAATGCCCACCACCTGGCGCAATGAAGCGGAATCGTCCACCACGAGTATTGTCTTAGCCATTTGCTTCTCCTAGAAAAATGAAATCTCAGATTCGTTTGGTGCCGCTTGCGCCTTGCCGCCATGGCTGCCGTGCTCTTCCGCCATCGCATAGGTACTCTCGATTTCCTGCAAGAGTTGCTTAGCGGCGAGCGGCTCAAGCCTGCCGTTGCGGTCGAATTCCGCCTGGCTCTTTTCCAGATAGCCGGGCAGGCTGCCGATGTTGTCGCGGACATGACTCAGTATCTGGCTGACGCGATCCTGGAACTGGAGCTGCACCAGCGACATCGCGACCTCATCCTTGATGCCGTCGCTTTCCTTGCGCAAAATTCCGCTCGATTCGGTAAGCCCATCGGTGATCTGCCTGAAATTGCCGAGCACATTGCCAATGGCCGCTTCCGAAGCAATCAGGGCTTTCGCCTCGCCCGCCGCAGTTTGTTCGGAGGTATTGACTGCGGCGTTGATTGCGGCACTGATGATCTTCACTTTTTCGCTGATCTGCTTGCCGGTTTCCTTGGAAAGCGTGGAAAGTTTCCTCACCTCATCTGCCACCACGGCAAATCCCCGTCCGGCTTCTCCTGCCCGTGCCGCTTCAATCGCGGCATTCAGCGCCAGCAGGTTGGTCTGGTCGGCGATGCCCGCCACATCAATGGCCATTTTTTCCAGCTCGACGATGAAATGCTGCAACTCGTTGATTTCGGCAAGCATGGCATCCTTATGCTGCGTAGCCGCACGGAGGGAGCTGATCACCTCGCCCAGCTCCTTTTCACTGCCGGCAAACACGCTCACCAGCCCGCCGTCTATGCCCTCGGAAGCGGCCTCGGATGCTTTTAATGCCGCATCCAGCTTGTCCACAATCCCTGAAAATCGCACCATCAATTCGATGATGGCGGTTTCCATCTGGCTCCTTCCGGTTTCAACGTGGCGCACCCAGACCGGCACGACATCGCTGCCCAACGTTTGCAAACTACGCAGATAATCCGCCGTTTGCGCCCTGAATGCCGCATCGACCTCCGCCAAGGTTGCTTCCCTGACCGATTCGATATCGGCGACATGCTGCCTGACAAGCAATATGCTTGCGGCAATGCCGGAGAGTAGAACCACCAGAACGGCAACCGCGGCCTGCCAGGTAAAGCCGCCCAGAACCGCCAGACCGATTATCCCAAGCGCTGCCGGGACCGCTGTGAAAACCCAATATTTTGTAGCCATTCTTTCGTTTCACCCAATCAGTTCCCATTTCATCCAGCCTGGCATATGCATGCTCAGGATGGCCTCCGAGCCTTCTGCCATATATACCCGCACATATGCCCTAATTTTCTACATAGGCGAGGGGGACGAAATAGTGCTGGGTTGGCAAGAAAGAAAATATCGGCTGATATTTAAAGTTTAGGTAGGAAATCAGGAAGGCAAGAGGTAGGAAAATTCCTACGACAAGAAGAGTAATGAAGTCGGGCTGAAGGATGTCCTGTCGAAGCGGTCTGACACCAACAAGCAATCAATGCTGCATGTAGGTCGGGCTCCGCCTGGCATTATTTTTTAACGGCGGGCGGTGCCCGACCTAACTGGTTATCCCCCGCAAGCTGGGGAAGGGGCAAACGAATCGCTACGCGAGATTCACGTTATGAATCGCTAGGTGACTCGACCAGTTGATGGCGGATGGCGTAGTGAATCAATTCGGCGCTGCTGGCCATTCTCATTTTTTGCAGGATGCGCGTTTTATGCGTACTGACGGTTTTTGCGCTCAACGACAGCTCGCCGGCGATAACGCCGATGGGCATGCCCAGAACGATCATCCGAAATATCTGGTATTCGCGGTCGGAAAGCAGTGTGTGGGGATCGGCATCGTGATTGCCGCCCAATTCAAGCGCCAGCCGTTCGGCTACGCCGGAACTGATGAATGCACCGCCGCTGGCGACTTTGCGGATCGCCGCAACCAATTGATCCGGCGCGCTTTCCTTGGTCAGATAACCCAACGCACCGGCCTTCAGCGCCCTAATCGCATATTGCTCTTCCTTGTGCATACTGAGCACCAGAATTGCCAGTTTCGGTTTCTCGGCTTTAACCAGTTTGATCAGTTCAATCCCGCTCCGGCCAGGCATGGACATATCCATCAACACCACATCGAACGGCTGTTCGCGTATTTGTTTGAGCGCTTCCAGCCCATTGTTTGCCTCGCCCGTGACGAGGAAGTCGCTCTGCCCGGACAGCAGTTGCTTCAAGCCGCCCCGGACAATTGCATGGTCATCGGCAACCAATATCCGGATCATTGCACTTCCCGTACAAATACAACAGGTTTGACTTGCTTAATCGGTATGACAACTTCCACGCTGGTGCCCTCCCCTTTAACACTCGAAAAATTCAACGTTCCGCCAAGGTTATGAACACGCTCCCGCATTCCCATGGTGCCATAGGAATTACGTTTTCTTTCTTTGGTAGTGTCCATCCCCTTGCCGTCATCGGTTATCCGCAGCATGAGTTCATCATCTTGGCATTTCAATAAAACCAGCACATGCAAAGCCTGCGCGTGGCGGGCAACATTGGTAAGACATTCCTGCACAATCCGGAAAGCGGTAGTGGCCACCTCCGCATCCAGCTTGCAATCCTCCTTCTCGCAGCTGCATCCGGAGCCACAGCCATGCTCCACATCCAGTTCAAGCTTGACGAAGAGCCCCGTCCGTTTGCCGAATTCCTCGGTCAGCCATTCGACTGCCGCCACCAGCCCCAGGTCGTCCAGCATCGCCGGGCGCAAATCCGCCGCTACCCTGCGCATCGCATCCAAGGTTTCATCGATCAGCTTGGACATGGAAGCAATCTTGTTCACTATGATCGGTTGCTCGCCGGACAGACCGGATGCCAGCCATCTTGCATCCAGCTTGATTCCCGTCAACATTTGTCCTAACTCATCGTGCAATTCCCGTGCAATCCGCGTTCTTTCTTCTTCGCGCACGTTTTGCAAATAAGCTGCCAGTTCCCGCAGCTGTTCGCGCGATTCCAGCAAATCCCGCTCGGCTTGCTTTCGCTGGCTTATATCCTGAAAAGTGACCACGGCAGCAACGGCTTTACCCTCCTCCATGATGGCGTTTGCGACCATAGACACCGGCATGAGCGAGCCGTCCTTGCGCCAGAAAACATCATCCTCCATTCTGTATATTCGGCCGCTCGCCAGCACCCCGAGTATCCCGCTATCAGTCTCCGGCAAAGACGTGCCTTCCGTTTTCGGTGTATGGATAATCCGATACACATCCTGATAGAACAGCTCACTCTCCGTCCATCCCAGCAATCGCTCCGCCTCCGGATTCATGAACAAAAGCCTTCCTCCGTCATTCAGGACGAAAAGGCCTTCACCGAGAGATGTGGTGATCCCCCTCAGCAGCTTTTCATTCTCATGCAGCATTTGCTGCACCTGGCGATGCTCCCTGCGCGCGGCCGCATCCCGCAATTCGCGCTCGATCACCGGCACCAAACGCGCAAGTTTGTCTTTCATGACAAAATCGCTGGCGCCCTCTTTCATCAAGGCGACCGCGCGTTCTTCACCGATGCACCCGGATACGATAATAAAAGGAATATCGGCCCCCGTTTCGCGCAGCACCGCCAAGGCTCCGTGAGCGCTGAACCGGGGCAGATTAAAATCGGAAATAACCACGTCCCACTTGCAGCCCTTCATCGCCGCGCGCATTTCCGCCCCGGCATCCACTCTTTCGCTGACGACTTCGAAACCTCCCTCGTTCAATTCGAGCAAGATCAAGTCGGCGTCATCCGGGAAATCTTCAACCAATAAAATATGCAATAGCTTGCGTTGCATTTTATTTACAACATGTGTCCACGGGTTCATTCAATACCAGCCAATACTGGCCAAGCTGGCACACCGCATCGATGAATTGGTTGAAGTCCACGGGTTTCTGGATATAACTGTTGGCACCAAGCGAATAACAGTCAATCAAATCCTGCTCCTCCTTGCTGGAAGTCAGAACCACCACCGGCAGAAATCTGGTGTTCGCATTTGCTCGCACACGCTTGATAACCTCCAGGCCATTCAATTTTGGCAGCTTCAGATCGAGCAGCACCAGCCGTGGCATATCGCAGGCATCCCTCGCCGAATATTTTCCGGTTGCAAACAGGTAATCCAAGGCCTCGGAACCGTCCCGTGTAACCACCAACTCATAGGTAAATTTGCATTCCTTGAAAGCCAATCTGGTTAACTCCTCGTCATCCGGATTGTCTTCCACCAGTAGAATCGTGCATTTATTAGTCTTCATTTCGCCACCTCATGCTTCCCTCTCTCTCTGCGGCAACGTAAAACAAAACATCGCCCCCTGACCTTCTTTTCCTTCTGCCCATATCCTGCCGTTGTGCCGGTGAATAATGCGCTGCACC
>JAUYGW010000315.1 GCA_030690245.1 Gallionella sp.
AATTGGCCATGGAAGAAGGCCGCGTCGTGGAAGGCTACGTCAGCGGCAAGGTCAAGGGCGGTCTGACCGCGATGGTCAACGGCATCCGCGCATTCCTGCCGGGTTCGCTGGTTGACATCCGCCCGGTCAAGGACACCACGCCTTATGAAAACAAGACGATGGAATTGAAGGTCATCAAGCTGGATCGCAAGCGCAACAACGTGGTGGTTTCCCGCCGCGCGGTGCTGGAAGCGAGCATGGGCGCCGACCGTGAAGCAGTCATGGAAAACCTCAAGGAAGGCGCGATCGTCAAGGGCGTGGTCAAGAACATCACCGATTACGGCGCGTTCGTTGACCTGGGTGGTATCGACGGCTTGCTGCATATCACCGATCTGGCATGGCGCCGCGTGAAGCATCCATCCGAAGTGTTGACCGTTGGCGACGAAGTCGAAGCCAAGATCCTCAAGTTCGACCAGGAGAAGAACCGCGTTTCGCTGGGCATCAAGCAAATGGGCGATGACCCATGGAATGGTCTGGCACGCCGTTACCCGCAAAGTACACGCATGTTCGGCAAGGTGACCAACCTGACCGACTACGGCGCATTCGTGGAAATCGAACAGGGTATCGAAGGCCTGGTGCACGTTTCCGAAATGGACTGGACCAACAAGAACGTTCATCCTTCCAAGGTTGTACAACTGGGCGACGAAGTGGAAGTCATGATCCTGGAAATCGACGAGCAACGCCGTCGTATCTCGCTGGGCATGAAGCAATGCCAGTCCAATCCTTGGGATGATTTCGAAATCAACCACAAGAAGGGCGACAAGGTTAAGGGTCAGATCAAGTCCATCACCGACTTCGGCGTGTTCATCGGCCTGGATGGCGGCATCGACGGCCTGGTGCATTTGTCCGACCTGTCCTGGAGCCAGCCCGGCGAAGAAGCCGTGCGCAACTACAAGAAGGGCGATGAAGTTGAAGCCGTGGTATTGGCGATCGACGTGGAACGCGAGCGTATCTCCCTCGGCATCAAGCAGATGGAAGGCGATCCGTTCGGCGGCTTTGTGTCCGGCCATGAAAAAGGCGCGGTGGTTACCGGTATCGTGAAGTCCCTGGATGCCAAGGGCGCGACGATTGCATTGGACGGCGACGTGGAAGCCTACCTGAAGGCTTCCGAAGTATCCGCTGACCGCGTTGAAGACATCCGTACCCATCTGAAAGAAGGCGATAGCGTGACTGCCGTGATCATCAATGTGGACCGCAAAAATCGCGGTATCAACCTGTCGATCAAGGCGCTCAACAAGGCAGAAGAATCCGCAGCGATGCAGAAGCTTTCCTCCGAAAGCACTTCCAATGCAGGAACCACCAATCTGGGCGCGTTGCTGAAGGCCAAGATGGGCGGCAGCAAGACCGAAGCCTGAGTTGGGGAATAGCATGACTCGTTCCGATTTGATTGCCAAACTTGCCGAGTTGCATCCGCAACTGCTGGCCAAGGATGCCGAATTTGCCGTTAAAGTGATTCTGGACACCCTGTCTGCCACGCTTGCGCGTGGCGGGCGGGTCGAGGTTCGCGGCTTCGGCAGCTTTGGCCTGAATTACCGTCCGCCGCGTCAGGGGCGCAACCCCAAGACCGGCGACAAGGTGAAGGTGCCGGCCAAGTATGTGCCGCATTTCAAGGCGGGCAAGGAATTGAGGGAACGGGTCTGCGAACGGAAGCCCTGATTCCGGATTAGCCCTCACCTCAATCCTCTCCCGCTTGCGGGAGAGGAAGCAAACGAGAAAGGCAATCTTCAATTCCTGGCGGCATATCGGAAGGTATCGCCGCCATTTTGTTGCCCTTTCATGCTATCTTTAGCGACGTTTTTTGCGGATAAACATCATGCGTTATCTCAATTGGGTTTTGCGTGCAGTGTTGTTCATCGTGCTGCTCGGATTTGCGGTCAAGAACGACCAGCCGGTCACATTGCGCTATTTTTTCGGTTATGAGTGGCAGTCTTCGCTCGTGATCGTGCTGCTGATATTTTTTGCCGCCGGCGCGGCGGTCGGCGTGCTCGCGATGTTCACCAATGTGCTGCAGCAGCGCCGTGAAATCGCGCGCCTGAAGCGCGATATCCGCGTCAAGAACAAACTCGCCGGCGTCGGCGAAACGCAACAAATGCCTATTCAACCCTCCTGATAGATTTTCGGTATGGAATTTGAACCCTGGATGCTGCTTATCTTCCCATTATTTTTTGGTATGGGATGGCTGGCCGCGCGCATCGACATCAAGGAGCTGCTCTCGGAGTCGAGCGCGCTGCCGCAATCGTATTTCCAGGGGCTGAACTTCCTGCTCAACGAGCAGCAGGACAAGGCCATCGAAGCCTTCATCGAGGTGGTCAAGGTCGACCCGCAGACCATCGAACTGCACTTCGCGCTGGGCAGCCTATTCCGCAGGCGCGGCGAAGTGGATCGCGCGTTGCGCATGCACCATAACCTCGTGGATCGGGCCGACCTGGATAACGACAAGCGCCAGCAGGCGATCTTCGAGCTCGCGCAGGATTATTTGAAAGCAGGAATTCTGGATCGCGCCGAGAGTTTGTTCAGCGAACTGGAAAAAACCCGGTACGCGAAGCCGGCGCTGGAATTTCTGCTGGAGCTGTTCCAGAAGGAGCATGACTGGCTCAAGGCGATCGACGTGGCGCAACGGCTGACGGCGGTGTCCGGGCTGTCTTACAGCAAGCAGGCCGCATTTTTCTATTGCGAGCTGGCGAGCGAGGAGATCAACGCCGGTGATCCGGATGCGGCGCGCGGGCATCTGCAACAGGCGTTGACAACCTATCCGAATGCGGTGCGCGCCACGATGATGCTGGGCGATATGGCCGTCAGCGAGGGCAGGTTTGAGGAGGCCATCGCCATCTGGAAGAACATCGAGGCGCAGGACGCGCAATATCTGCCGCTGGTGGCGGAGCGCCTGCTGAATGCCTATCGCAGCCTGGATCGCGAGGCGGAGGGCGTGGCGCTGTTGCGCGACTACTTGGGCAAATACCACTCGCTGGACTTGATGAACGTGGTATTCGACGGCGTACTGAAAAACGAAGGGCCGGGCGCCGCCTACCAACTGGTGCGCGACGAGTTGCAGCGCAATCCGACCCTGCTGGGACTGGATAAATTGCTCGAGGCGCGGCTGCTGGAAGTGCCGATGGAGCGGCGCGCCGATGTCGAGCTGGTGAAACACCTGGTACACAAACGCACGCGCAACCTGGCCATGTATCACTGCGCCCATTGCGGCTTCAAGGCGCGCCAGTTCTATTGGCACTGCCCGGCCTGCCAGGCGTGGGACAGCTATTCGCCGCGCCGCAGCGAAGAAACCGGCATCCCGCTATGAACCTAAAAAACACACTACACCACGAAGAACACGGAGAGCACGAAGATTTTTCGTGGGGTTGTGCGATGTTTGGCGACCCTGGCAAGGTGAATCGAACTTTTGGAATGATACATTGTTCTTCTTCGCGGCCTTCGTGTCCTTCGTGGTTCAAAGGAAAAATCTAGAATGAACGATCCGAAGATCATCGTCGCGCTGGATTATCCCGCCGCTGCCCCGGCGCTGGCGCTGGCCGAGCGGCTGCAGCCGGAACTGTGCCGTCTGAAAGTTGGCAAGGAATTATTCACCGCGACCGGCCCGGCGTTGCTGGAGCAACTTATGCGGCGCGGCTTCGAGATTTTTCTCGACCTGAAATTCCACGATATTCCCAACACCACCGCGCAGGCCTGCAAGGCTGCGGCCGGCTTGGGAGTGTGGATGGTCAACGTGCATGCGCTGGGCGGGCGCAAGATGCTGGAGGCGGCGCGCGAGGCGGTTGCGCACAGTGCGCAGCCGCCCAAGCTGATTGCAGTGACCGCTCTCACCAGTATGGCGCAGGAAGACCTCGCCGACATCGGCATAGCCGCGACGCCTGCCGAGATGGTGCTGCGCCTGGCGAAGCTGGCGCAAGACAGCGGACTTGATGGTGTGGTGTGTTCCGCGCAGGAAGCCGCGCTGTTGCGCGAACAATGCGGCAATGAATTTTGCCTGGTGACGCCGGGCATCCGCCCATTGCAGGCGAGCCTCGACGACCAGTCGCGCGTGATGACGCCGCTGGCCGCGCTGCAAGCCGGTTCCAGCTATCTGGTGATCGGCCGCCCGATCACCAAGGCGGCTGATCCGTTGCAGGCGCTGCTCGATATCAACAATGAAATTGTAGGGGCGTGATTTAACCAGCCACTTATCCATCGTTCTTTGATGGATTAGTGGAATGGCTATGCAACGCTATCGCGCCCTGAGATTTTTGAAATAGAATTGGAATCAGAAAATCGGAGAGCAGGCATGAGCGTATTGCCGGAATTCAAGAACGCAAAAATACTGGTGGTCGGCGACGTGATGCTGGATCGTTACTGGTTCGGTGACGTTAACCGCATTTCGCCGGAAGCGCCGGTGCCGGTGCTCAAGGTCGAGCGCGTCGAAGAGCGTCCCGGCGGGGCGGCCAACGTGGCGCGCAACATCGCCGCACTCGGCGCGCAAGCCACCTTGCTGTCGGTGGTCGGCAATGATGAGGCGGGCGCGTGCCTGGAAAAATTGCTCAGCGAACACGCCAATCTCACCGCATTGCTGCATCGCGACGATAGCATCTCGACTATCATCAAGTTGCGCGCCATCGCGCGCCATCAGCAATTGTTGCGCATCGATTTCGAAACGCCGCCCAGCCATGAAGTATTGCATGCCGCGTTGGCGGATTTTCACGCGCAGTTGCCGCTGGCCGATGTGGTGATCCTGTCCGATTACGGCAAGGGCGGGCTGGCGCATATCGCCGAGATGATCCGGCTGGCGCGCGCAGCGGGCAAACCGGTGCTGGTCGATCCGAAGGGCGACGATTACGCGCGCTATCGCGGCGCGTCGCTGCTCACGCCGAACCGCAGCGAATTCCGCGAAGTGGCGGGGAGCTGGAAAAACAATGCCGAATTCGATGCGAAAGCGCAGAAGCTGCGCACCGAATTGCAGCTCGATGCGCTGCTGGTCACGCGCAGCGAGGACGGCATGAGCCTGTACCGCGCCAACGAAGCGCTGCACGAACCGACGCAAACGCGCGAAGTGTTCGATGTCAGCGGCGCGGGCGACACCGTGATCGCCACGCTGGCGGTGATGCTGGCGAGCGGCGCGGACTTGCCCGATGCGATGCGCATCGCCAACCGCGCGGCGGGCATCGTGGTCGGCAAGCTGGGCACGGCGGTGGTCAGCCGCGAGGAAATCATTCAGGATATGGGCTTGTAGGTCGGACTTCAGTCCGACACGATGGTAACGTCGGGCTAAAGCCCGACCTACCGGATAAATCGAAAGGAATAAAGATGTACTACATCGTCACCGGCGCCGCCGGATTTATCGGTTCCAACCTGGTCAAGGCGCTCAACGGGCGCGGCGAGCAGAACGTCATCGCGGTGGATAATCTCAAGAACGCCGACAAGTTCAGGAACCTGGCCGATTGCGATATCGCCGACTATCTGGATAAAGAAGACTTCCTGAAAAAATTGCAGGACGGTTATTTTGATGGCCTGGTCAGAGCGGTGCTGCATCAGGGCGCGTGCTCCGACACCATGGAAACCGATGGCCGCTACATGATGGACAACAACTACCAGTACACGCTGGAGCTGCTGAATTACTGCCAGAACGAAGAAGTGCCGTTCCTGTATGCCTCGTCCGCCTCGGTGTACGGCAGCGGCAAGATGTTCAAGGAAAGTCGCGAATGCGAGACGCCACTGAACGTGTACGCCTATTCAAAATTTCTCTTCGACCAGATCGTGCGGCGTCGCTGGCACAAGCGCAACGCGCAGATCGTCGGCCTGCGCTATTTCAACGTGTACGGCCCGCGCGAGCAACACAAGGGGCGCATGGCCTCGGTCGCGTTCCACTTCTTCAACCAGTATCGCGCCGAGGGTAAGGTGAAGCTTTTCGAGGGTTGCGACGGCTACGCCAGCGGCGGGCAGTTGCGTGATTTCGTCTCGGTGAAAGACGCGGTCAAGGTGAACATGTACTTCCTCGACAACCCGCACAAATCCGGAATTTTCAACCTCGGCACCGGACAGGCGCAGAGCTTCAACGACGTGGCGACTGCGACCATCAACACCCTGCGCGGCACGGAGGGAAAGCCTGCGTTAAGCCTCGCCGAACTGCAACAGCAGGGCTTGATCGAGTACATCCCGTTTCCCGAAGCCTTGCGCGGCAAATACCAGAGCTACACCCAGGCCGACATCGGTGCATTGCGCAGCAGCGGCTATGCCGAACCGTTCCTGAATGTGGAGCGGGGTGTGGCGAGGTATGTGGAGCAGATGCTTAAAGCGGCGGAGTAGGATCGCTTGGTATGCATTTTCTGCCCACGAGCGCAGGCGCCTGTCATTCTTGACGTGAAGCAACACAAATCTGAGCACCAAACCCCTTCCGGCTCTCCTTGTCAGGGGGAGAAGCTAGGCTCCTCCCCTGACAAGGGGAGGCTGGGAGGGGTTTGGGGTTCGGAGTAAAACGCGGCGCAATTTTACGAAATGGTAACTGCTCAGATGCCCAGTTTTCCTCGTTTCCCATTGCCGATGGGGAAAGCGAATCAAAGGAAGGGGCAAACGGAATCGCTGCGCGAGTTTTACGTTAACGGGCATGGCAGCGGCCAACCCTGATAATGAAACCGCCATGCCCGTTTCCCCATATCCAACTTTCCCCCGCAAGCGGGAGAAAGGGCAAACGAATCGCTGCGCGAGTTTCACGTTAACGCAGTATCCAATACTTGAGAAGGGAGCGTCATGAGCAAACAAGTCCAGGAAGCCTATATTGTCGCCGCGACGCGCACGCCGGTGGGTAAGGCGCCGCGCGGCATGTTCCGCAACACGCGTCCCGATGATCTGCTGGTGCATGTGCTGAAGAGCGTGCTGGCGCAGGCGCCGTCGCTCGATCCGGCTGCGGTGGGTGATGTGATCGCGGGCTGCGCGATGCCGGAGGCGGAGCAGGGGATGAACGTGGCGCGTATCGCGTTGCTGCTGGCGGGGTTGCCGGATAATGTGCCGGGCATGACGGTGAACCGCTTCTGTTCTTCCGGTTTGCAGGCGGTGGCGCTGGCGGCGGACCGGATACGTTTGGGCGAGGCGGAAGTGATGATCGCGGCGGGCACCGAGAGCATGAGCATGGTGCCGATGATGGGTAACAAGATCGCGTTCAACCCGGAAATTTTTGCGCACGATGAAAATCTCGCTATCGCTTTTGGCATGGGCATCACTGCCGAAAAGGTGGCGCAGCGCTGGAAAGTAAGCCGCGAGGCGCAGGATGAATTCGCCTTTCACAGCCACCAGCGCGCGTTGCGCGCCATTGCTGGCGGCGAGTTCAACGACGAGATCACGCCGTACCGTATCGCTGAACATCAACCGGATTTGAATACGCGCGAGGTGAAAATTGCCGCGCGTGTAGCGGCGCAGGACGAGGGGCCGCGCGCCGACACGTCGCTTGAGGCTTTGAGCAAGCTCAAGCCGGTGTTTGCCCAAAAAGGGTCGGTCACGGCGGGCAACAGCTCGCAGATGTCGGACGGCGCAGGCGCGGTGCTGCTGTGTTCAGAGTCCGCGCTGAAGCGATTCAACCTCACCCCCATCGGCAAGTTCCTGGGCTTCAGCGTGGCGGGTGTGCCGCCGGAGATCATGGGCATCGGGCCGAAAGAGGCGATTCCGCGCGTGTTGCGGCAAGTGGGATTGAGCCTGAACGACATGGGCTGGGTCGAACTCAACGAGGCCTTCGCCGCGCAAACGCTGGCGGTGATCCAGGATGTCGGCCTCGATCCGGCCATCGTCAACCCGCTCGGCGGCGCGATTGCGCTGGGACACCCGCTCGGCGCGACCGGCGCGATCCGCACCGCGACCCTGTTGCACGGCCTGCGCCGGCGCAAACAGAAGTATGGCATGGTGACCATGTGCATCGGCACCGGCATGGGCGCAGCCGGCATTTTCGAAGCGCTGTAGGGTACGCGGAATGTCATCCATGCTACCGGCAACAACACTGAACGGCGATTGCCATTCGGCCAAGATAGATCGCGCCGCGTTGCAACGCACGCTGCAAAAACAAGGTGTGTTGTGGCATGGTCTGGTGACGGAGCGCTGCCAGCATCTGTTTGCCGACGTGCCAGTGTTCATCGCACCCGCGCAAATGCGGCAGATGCGCGAGGTGATCGATGCGGTGGAGCGGGTGGTGAAACTTGATGGGTGGATGCGCGAAACCCCTCTCCCCAACCCTCTCCCGCTCGCGGGAGAGGGGACGACCGTCGCCTCATCGGCGCAGAATAATTCCCTTGGCGTGTTTTTCGGCTACGACTTCCATCTCAACAGCGACGGCGCGCATCTCATCGAAATCAACAGCAACGCGGGCGGCGGATTCATGAATGCGCTGCTGCTCGACAGCCAGCGCGAAGCCGGATGGCCGGGTGCGGCGGTGGCGGAAGCGAACCTCGAACAGATATTTCTCGACATGTTCCGCAACGAGTGGCGGCTTGCGCGTGGCGATGCGCCGTTGCATAGCATCGCCATCGCGGACGAGCAGCCTGAGGCGCAATACCTGTATCCCGAATTCCTGCTGGCGCAGCGCATGTTCGAGCGCGCCGGAATCGTGGCCTATATCGCCGATCAGTCCGTGCTGCAATCGCGTGGGAATGGCTTATATCTCGGCGAGCTAAAGATCAACCTGGTATACAACCGCCTGACGGATTTTTCCTTGAAGCAGCATCCCGTCTTGCGCCGGGCATATCTGGAGGGCGGCGTGGTGCTGACGCCCGATCCCAGGCATTACATGCAATACGCCGACAAACGCAATCTGGTGCGGTTGACCGATGCGCAGGCGTTGCGCGCGCTCGGCGCAAACGAAGCCGATATCGCCACGTTGCAAGCCGGTGTGCCGCAAACCCGGCTGGTGGCGGCAGATCAGGAGCAATGGTGGCAGGAGCGCAAGCAGTGGTTCTTCAAACCCGCCGAAGGTTACGGCAGCAAGGGCAGCTACAGCGGCGCGAAGCTCACCCGGCGGGTGTTCGAGGAGATCATGCAGGGCGGTTATGTCGCGCAGCGCATGGCCGCACCGGGCGCGCGCATGGTCTGCGCGGAGGGGGCGGAGCCGCAGCCGCTAAAATACGACGTGCGCTGCTACGTTTATGAAGGGCGGGTGCAACTGCTTGCGGCGCGGCTTTATCAGGGGCAAACCACCAACTTCCGCACGCCGGGCGGCGGCTTCGCGCCGGTGTGTCTGGTGGGGTAGAATGCGCAAGCAAGAGTCGCACAATATTTTTTGAGGGGGGCTTATGTTCCAGAATAAATTGATTATGCCTGGCGCGCTGTTGCTGGCGATTTTTCTAAGCGGCTTGCCGCCCCCGGCGCTGGCCAGGGATTTATCTACCTTGCAGACGGCACTGCGGATGGCGCAGAGCGAGATGCAAGCTGCCGAAGCGGAGCGTGATGCCGACGCGAAACGCGTGGCGGCAACAGAAAAGGAAGTTGAGCGGTTGAAAAAACAATTGGATGCCGAGCGGAAAAAAGTCGCGCAGTCAGAACAGCGTTACGTTGAAAGCAAGAAGCAATACGATAAGGCGCAAGCGGCTTTGGATCAAGCCTGGAAGCAGTAGCAGGGCAGGGCATGACACTCTATGCATTTCTCGCGATAGGAGTCGGCGCGGCATTTGGCGCATGGCTGCGTTGGGGCTTCGGGCTGTGGTTCAATCCGGTGCTGCCGGAATTGCCGCTCGGCACGCTTGCGGCCAACCTGGTCGGCGGCTATCTGATCGGGCTGGCGATCGCATTCTTCGTCCAGCATCCATCCCTGTCGCCGGAATGGCGGCTGCTTATCATCACCGGCTTTCTAGGCGGGCTGACCACTTTCTCCACCTTTTCCGCTGAGACTGTCACCTTGCTGTTGCGCGGACAGTACGCATGGGGAGCGGGCATCATCGCGGCGCATCTAGGCGGTTCGCTGCTGATGACGGTGCTGGGCATCCAGACTTTCAGATGGATTCAGCACTAGCGTAACACGCTGCCTGGAGCCTGCATGAACTGCCAGAGCGGCATCATACAAAGTCGGGTTTCAACCCGATATGCGTGCCCTGTCGAAGTGGTCTGGCTAAAGCCCGGCCTACAAAGATTTGAGCATAAGTATCGTCAAGAGTGCAACGCTACCTTAGGAGGACAACGATGGACCAGCTTATTTTTTATGTGACCGAAAAACAGCGTCACGCCGGCAAGCCTTTGTATGAATGGTTGCTGGATGAGGCCAGGGAACTGGGCATCCTCGGCGGTTCGGCATTCCGCGCCATCGCCGGGTTTGGCCGGCACGGCAGGTTGCACGAGGATACTTTTTTCGAGCTTGCCGGAGAGCTGGCGATAAAGGTCGAGTTCGTTCTGGAAGACAACCTCGCCGAACAGATTCTGCAACAGGTGCGCGCGCAGAATTTGAATGTGTTTTACGTGCGCTACAAGGTTCAGTCCGGGATCGCTTGACAGTCGGTTTTGGTTGCAACATGGATGACCACGGAGATAGATGGCTTCAGTGGTAATTTTTACAACGGTGTAAGCACGAGTACCCTCACCGAGAATTGTTCCAACTTTCAGAAGCGTTTTTAGTGGCAGCATATTTTTTCAGGCTCATCGCGTAGTGGTGGAGCGAATCTCAGACATTTTAGAGGGTTGGGGTGAAGGACAGGAATCCAGTCAGATGGGCAAGGAATTTCATTGTCAGGCTGGCAATTTGCCATGCCCGATAGAGAGAGCAGTCTGTTGGCTCATTACGCGGCATTTGATCAGTACACATCAGCTTGATTTACACCCATACCGTCAGGCCTTGCTATACAACTGTCCGCCCCGCTTCACGAACTCCACCGCCTTTTGCTCCATGCCTTTCTGCAACACAGCCTGCTCATCCACGCCCTCCTGCGCGGCAAAATCGCGCACGCCCTGCAAAATTTTCATCGAGCAGAAGTGCGCGACCTTGCCGGATTCCTTGGACAGGATTTCGTCGTGGAATTCGCGCGCCTTGTCCGTTTGTAGCGAGCCTGCGCTGTCCAGCCCGCCCTTTCAGCGTAAGCCAGATTATCCAGCAGGGATTTCGGCTCACCGCCCAGCAGCGCGACAAAACGGGGAATAAGTTTTTCACCGATATGATCCTGCAGGCGGCCAAACCGGCTGACAAAGGCATCTATTTTTTCCGAAAGGTCTTCGCGTTTGACGAGAGCCTTTACCCATTGCAGGTCTATGGGCTGGGCAAACAGGGTGCGGTGGGTATAAGCGAGGTGCGCGCTTCTTTCCCGGCAAGCTCCAGCGCCAATATGGCGTTCCCGGCATGCTCCGGCAGATAGGCAAGACTCACAGGGACACCCCGGTGCGTTTTGCGATGCCGAAAATCGGGGCGTCACGGGTGCGTGCATCCTTGAGCAGAACGTCCAGCTTGCGCTCACCCAGGGCGAAAATCAGCGCGCCATACAGGCGGTAAAGTATTTTGGCGCGATTGGGAAACGCCGCTTCGGTTTCGACCAGCAAATCTATGTCGTCCCCGCGCAAATCGTCGTTCACGCGCGAACCGAACAGCCAGACACGGCTTTCCGTGCCCAGTACGCGATCTACGGTGCTTTTGATGAGTTGCTCTTGTGCCGGCGTCAGTCGCATCTGGTTACCTGCCTGTACCTAACCCGTTTTTTGTGGGTGGAAATAATACCGCGCCATGTGCTTGCTTGCCGGACTGACTGACAGCAATACCGTCAGGGTGCGATTCAAACTGGTGTGGAAATATCCCAGATAGTTGAGCAACGTGAACAACCCAAACCCACACCCAAACACCCTCCAGCGCCCCCTTGTCAGGGGGGAGAGTCTAGCCTCCTCCCATGACAAGGGGAGGCCGGGAGGGGTTCGTGCTTCGGAGTAAAACGCGTGGAACTATCTTACTAAATGTTTCATTGTCAGGCTGGCAATTTGCCATGCCCGATAGAGAGAGCAGTCTGTTGGCTCATTACGCGGCATTTGATCAGTACACATCAGCTTGATTTGCACCTATACCGTCAGGCCTTGCTATACAACTGGCCACCCTGCTTCACGAACTCCACCGCCTACTGTTCCATGCCTTTGGCAAGCGCGGCCTGTTCATCCACGCCTTCCTGCGCGGCGAAGTCGCGCACGTCCTGCGAGATCTTCATCGAGCAGAAGCTCGGGCCGCACATCGAACAGAAGTGCGCGACCTTGCCGGATTCCTTGGGCATGGTTTCGTCGTGGAAGGAGCGCGCGCGATCCGGGTCGAGGCCGAGGTTGAACTGGTCTTCCCAGCGGAATTCGAAGCGCGCCTTGGACAGCGCGTTGTCGCGGATCTGCGCGCCTGGGTGTCCCTTGGCAAGGTCGGCGGCGTGCGCGGCGATCTTGTAGGTGATGATGCCTTTCTTGACGTCGTCCTTGTTCGGCAATCCCAGATGCTCCTTGGGCGTGACGTAGCACAGCATCGCGGTGCCGAACCAGCCGATCATCGCCGCGCCTATCGCGGAAGTGATGTGGTCGTAACCGGGGGCAATGTCCATCGTCAGGGGGCCGAGCGTGTAGAACGGCGCCTCGTGGCACCACTTCTGCTGCAAATCCATGTTCTCCTTGATCAGGTGCATCGGCACATGGCCGGGGCCTTCGATCATCACCTGCACGTCGTGCTTCCATGCGATCAGCGTCTGTTCGCCGAGTGTCTTGAGTTCGCCCAGTTGCGCCTCGTCGTTAGCGTCGTAGATCGAGCCGGGACGCAGGCCGTCGCCGAGACTGAAGCCGACATCGTAGGCCTTCATGATTTCGCAGATGTCTTCAAAATGCGTCGCGAGGAAATTTTCCTTGTGGTGCGCGAGACACCATTTCGCCATGATCGAGCCGCCGCGCGAAACTATACCGGTCATGCGTTTCGCGGTCAGCGGCACGTAGCGCAGCAGCACGCCGGAATGGATCGTGAAGTAGTCCACGCCCTGCTCGGCCTGCTCGATCAGCGTGTCGCGGAAAATTTCCCAGGTCAGGTCTTCGGCTTTGCCGTTCACTTTTTCCAGCGCCTGATAGATCGGCACGGTTCCGATCGGTACCGGCGAGTTGCGGATAATCCATTCGCGCGTCTCGTGGATGTGCTTGCCTGTGGACAGGTCCATCACCGTGTCGCCGCCCCAGCGGATCGACCAGGTCATCTTTTCCACTTCTTCCTGAATGCTCGAACCCAGCGCGGAATTGCCGATGTTGGCGTTAATCTTCACCAGAAAGTTGCGCCCGATGATCATCGGCTCGGCTTCGGGGTGGTTGATGTTGAGCGGGATGATCGCGCGGCCTGCGGCCACTTCGGCGCGGACGAATTCCGGCGTGATCAGTTTGGGCATCGACGCGCCGAAGTTTTCGCCGGGATGCTGTTGCAGCAGCATTTCGGAAAGCCCTTCGCGGCGCTGGTTCTCGCGGATTGCGATGTATTCCATCTCGGGCGTGATGATGCCCTTGCGCGCGTAATGCATCTGCGTGACGTTCATGTCGGGCTTGGCGCGACGCGGCGTGCGCTTGAGGTTGAAGCGCAGTTCCGCCAGTTGGGGGTCGTTGAGGCGCTGCTGGCCGTAGGCCGAAGACAGCTTGTCCAGCGTTTCGGTGTCGCCGCGCTCGGTGATCCACGCTTCGCGCAGCGCGGGCAGGCCGGAGCGGATATCGATCTTCGCCGCCGGATCGGTATAGGGGCCGGAGCAGTCGTACACGTAAATCGGCGGATTTTTTTCGACACCCATGCCGCTGGGCGTGTCGGCCTGCGAAATTTCGCGCATCGGCACGCGGATGTCGGGGCGGCTGCCCTGCACGTACACCTTGCGCGAATTTGGCAGCGGCTTGATCGCCGCCGCATCGACGTGCGCGGTTTCGGCATTAAACAAGGAGAATTTTGGATTGGCGTTCATGATGATGCTCCAGAAAATCAGAAAGCATCGGATGAATGCTTCCCTTTGCGGCATTACCCGTACAGGTTCAAAGGGTGTCTCTCACTCCGCCCGGTTCAGTTACCGGCGAAGACCCCTAGCGAAGGGCGCAAACTACTGGAAAGATCGGCGGAATGCAAGTTTTGCTGTGTCAGAGGGCGTGATCAAAAGTGTTGGTGCATTTTCTTCCGTAGGACGGATGAGCCGAAGGCGTTATCCGCCGAATGTTTCGTCATAGCCAAGCCTCCATACGGCGGAAGGCGCTACGCCCTTCGACAAGCTCAGGACAGGCTTTTCCGCCCCACTTCTTTGACCAACACTTTCGATCGCACCCTGTGTCAGAAACAGGATAAATTTGTTTTCGGAGACATAGTGCAGGGTGGGCAGACAGGCTTATCGTCTGCCCACGCAACCGGGTATCCGCGCGGACACAAAAGCGTGTCCACCTTCACGCCATTGATTCCTATCATAAACTTAAGAGAACAAATTTGCCGTGACACCAGAAAATCCCATGCTGACAGCCACCCAAAATTTCGCTACCCTACGCCCTAATCCTGCGCTGAATCGAATTAACGGAGAAAGACATGGAAAGAATCATTTGCGTAATCGGCAACAAGGGCGGCACCGGCAAAACCAGCATCACGCACATGCTGTGCCACGGCCTCGGGCTGCTCGGCAAGCGCTCGATCGCCGTGCTCACCGATACCGCACGCGAACCGCTGGCGCGCGGCACCCGCCGCTACACGCCGCTCGACGGGCGTTCGCCGGATAAGTTGGCGGAGATCGTCGCCAAGCTGGAATCCAGGCCAAAGTGGCTGGGGGTGATCGACGGCGGCGGCAACCGCCCGGCAATGGACAAGAAATTTTATGAGATGTCGGGGCTGGTTCTGCTGCCTTTCCGCGAGTCCCACGAGGATATCCGCACGGTGCGCAACGACCTCGACGCTTTCCCGAGGGCGTACGGCATCCCGTCGCAATGGCCGACCAACCCGTGGCAGCAGATGGCGGCGGAGCGCACGCTGGACGAGATGATGCAGGATTACCGCCCGCGCCTGCTCGACCCGGTGTATTCGGTGAGCGCCAGCAAGCTGCTGCTGGAATACGAGATGCCGCGCGACTTGCCGACCATGCTGAACAACGTCTGCCGCGCGCTGGCCTGGCAGGTGCTGGAGCGATTGAACCTGCCCGAAGAGGAATAGTCTCAGGGCAATGCCGCAGCGCCTGACGGCATTGCGACCGCGCTGCTCCGTTTGGTATTACCCCGCTGTTGCGACTATAATCCGCCCCTTCTTTAGCCTTGCTGCCCGCCATATACCATGCAGTTGTTCGCCTTTGGCATTAACCATCAAACCGCGCCGCTCGCCGTGCGCGAACAGGTCGCGTTCAACGCCGACGGGATGGAGGGTGCGCTGCACGACCTGGTGCAGAACGGCGCGGCTAAGGAGGCGGCGATCCTGTCCACCTGCAACCGCACCGAGCTGTATTGCAACGCCGCACAACCCGACCACGCCATCGACTGGCTGGCGCAGTATCACCATCTGCCGCGCAAGGATATCGATCCTTATCTCTACACGCTGCCGCGCGAACAGGCGGTGAAGCATTCGTTCCGCGTCGCCAGCGGGCTGGACTCGATGGTGCTGGGCGAGCCGCAGATTCTCGGCCAGATGAAGCAGGCGGTGCGTCAGGCCGAAGAGGCGGGCACGCTGGGCTTCCTGCTGCACAAGCTGTTCCAGCGCACCTTCTCGGTGGCCAAGGATGTGCGTACCCAGACCGAGATCGGCGCGAATCTGGTATCGATGGCGGCGGCGGCGGTGCGGCTGGCCGAGCGTATCTTTCCGAGCATCGCCGAGCAAAACATACTGTTCATCGGCGCGGGCGAAATGATCGAACTCAATGCGGTGCATTTCGCGGCGCGCACCCCGAAACGCATCACCGTCGCCAACCGCACTCTGGAACGCGCCCACGGGCTGGCGCGGCGCATCAACGGTCACGCGATCACGCTGAACGAATTGCCGGAGCAACTCGCGCATCACGACATCATCATCAGTTGCACCGCCAGCCCGTTGCCGATCCTCGGTAAGGGCATGGTGGAGCGCGCGCTCAAGACGCGCAAGCACCGCCCGCTGTTCATCGTAGACCTGGCCGTGCCGCGCGACGTGGAGGCGGAAGTCGCGGAGCTGGACGACGTGTTCCTGTACAGCGTGGACGATCTCGCCGAGGTGGTGAAAGAGGGTCTTGGCGCGCGCCAGAATGCGGTCAAGGAAGCGGAGGTCATCATCGATTCAGGCGTAAACGATTTCATCCACTGGATGGAGTCGCGCGAAGTGGTGCCGACCATCCGCGCCTTGCGCGACCACGCCGAGCGCAATCGCCGCCACGAAATGGAAAAAGCCCTGCGCCTGCTGGTCAAGGGTGAAAGCCCGGAGAAGGTGCTGGAAGCGATGAGCAACGGCCTGACCAACAAATTCCTGCACGCACCGACCCACGCGCTGAACCAGGTGCATGGCGACGACCGCGAGGCGTTCCTCGATATCATCCATCGCCTGTATCACCTGCACCCCGACGAATGATTCCAGATTCCACACAAAATGTAGGTCGGGCTTCAGCCCGACATGTCGGGTTAAAACCCGACCTACGCCCCTTTGATTTTGCGGCGCATCAACAGTTGGTTAATTACCCCGGATGAAGCCCAACATCGCCGCCAAACTCGCTCAACTGAGCGAGCGCCTGCATGAAGTCGATCAACTGCTGAGCACCGAAGAAGCTACCAAGGATATGGACACGTTCCGCAAGCTCGGACGCGAGCGCGCCGAGCTGGAGCCGGTGGTGTCGCTGTACCACGCCTACCAGACCTGCGAAGCCGACATCGCGACCGCGCAAGAAATGGCAGCCGATCCGGAGATGAAGGAGTTCGCGGCAGCCGAGATTGAGCAAGGCGAGGCGCGTCTCGCGCAACTCGACGACGAACTGCAAAAGCAGTTGCTGCCCAAAGACCCCAACGACGAGCGCAACGTGTTCCTCGAAATCCGCGCCGGCACCGGCGGCGACGAGGCGGCGCTGTTTGCCGGCGATTTGTTCCGCATGTATGCGCGCTACGCCGAACGCAAGCGCTGGCAGGTCGAGGTGATTTCGGAAAGCCCCGGCGAAATGGGCGGCCACAAGGAAATCATCGCCCGTATCGCCGGGCAGGGCGCCTATTCGGTGCTCAAGTTCGAATCTGGCGCGCATCGCGTGCAGCGCGTGCCCACCACCGAGACGCAGGGTCGCGTTCACACCTCGGCCTGCACCGTCGCGATCATGCCGGAAGTTGACGAAGTGAGCGATGTGGTGCTGAATTCCGCCGACCTGCGCATCGACACATTTCGAGCCAGCGGTGCTGGTGGCCAGCACATCAACAAGACCGATTCGGCAGTGCGCATCACCCATATCCCGACCGGCGTGGTGGTCGAGTGCCAGGATGGCCGCTCGCAACACCAGAACAAGGCGCAGGCGTTGCGCGTGCTGGCGGCGCGCATCAAAGATGCACAGGTGCGAGAACAAAATGCCAACACCGCCGCGACACGCAAAAGTCTGGTCGGCAGCGGCGACCGCTCCGAGCGCATCCGCACCTACAACTTCCCGCAAGGCCGCGTCACCGACCACCGCATCAACCTCACGCTGTACAAGATGGATGCGATCATGGACGGCGACATCGGCGAACTCACCGGCGCGCTGATGGCGGAACATCAGGCCGAACAACTGGCCGCGATGGCGGATGATGTTGCCTGATGTCGTGTTGCCAAATGCCGTGATGACTGATGTCGCGCTACAGGCTGCGCGGAACTTCCGTACCCGCAAATTTCTTACCGACCCATGAAGCGGCCTTTGTCAAAACAGAAAAATAAGACTACCCCCGAAGACGCCGCGCTGTTTCGTGCGGCAGTCGGCGCAGTGAAGCCGCTGCCCGCCCGGAACCGCATCGAACCGCAACACGCCCCACGCAAACCCTTGCAGCGCGCCCCCGCGCTGCCTCCCACGCTCCCCGATACACTGTCCGATTTCGCCGCCGAAAATGCGCCGGATGAATTCCTGCACAACGGCCTGTCGCGCATGACTCTGCGCAAACTGCGGCGCGGCCACTGGCCGGTGCAGGATAGCCTCGACCTGCACGGCAACACCAGCGATATGGCGCGCAGACTGTTGCAGGAATTTTTGCATGAAGCGGCACAGCGCGGCTTGCGCTGCGTGCAGGTGATCCACGGCAAAGGCATGAACAGCCCGAGCGGTGAAGCCGTATTGCGCAAACTTGCGCGCCACTGGCTGTCACAGCGCCCGGATGTGCTGGCCTATTGCGACGCGTCCCCCAGGGACGGCGGCAGCGGCGCTGCGCTGGTGTTGCTGAAGGTTGTTGAGTTGCCCGTCGAGTAGTTGCAAGGCCGCTTTGCGGATGCAGAAATTACAAATGCACCCGTTTGATGTGCCTTAC
>JAUYGW010000328.1 GCA_030690245.1 Gallionella sp.
AGCGCCAGCACGCCGAGCCGGCGAATCTCGGGCGATTGCAAGATGTGCGAGATCGCCGACGGAGTCAGCACATGGTTGCAGAACACGCTGAAATTTTTGAGATTGAGCGCCTGCGCCTGCCGGATCGTGACCGCCGTCGGCGGCGTGGTGGTCTCGAAGCCGATCGCGAAGAACACCACCTGCCGCTGCGGATTTTCCTGCGCGATCTTCACCGCGTCGGCGCTGGAGTACACCATGCGCACATCCGCACCGCGCGCCTTGGCTTTCAGCAGGTTCATGCCGTTGGCGGCCGGAACGCGCAGCATGTCGCCGTAACAGCACAGGATCAGTCCCGGCGTTTGCACCAATTGAATGGCATTCTCCACACGCCCCGCCGGCAGCACACACACCGGGCAGCCGGGGCCGTGGATCATGCGCACATAGTCAGGCAGCAGGTCGGCGATGCCGTAGCGCGAAATCGCGTGGGTATGGCCGCCGCAGAATTCCATCAGGTGATAGCTGCGGTGCGGATCGGCCTCGCGCGCGATGTTGGCGGCGATATTTTTTGCCAGCGCGCCGTCGCGGAATTCGTCCACATATTTCATTCTCGCGCGGCTCCGCCGATTTCCGCGAATAGGGCCAGCGTCAGCGCCGCCTCTTCCGGATCGAGTTTTTGCAACGCAAACCCGACATGTACGATCACATAATCGCCCACCGCAACGTCCTCGACCAGCGCCAGCGACACTTCCTTGCGCACCCCGCCAAGGTTGACGATGGCGCTGTCTTCACCAATGAGCTGTTCGACGCAGGTGGGAATCGCGAGGCACATTTCTTAAACTCCTTTGTTGATGCTTTGCAGCGCGACCCACGCCTGCCCGAGCGAGATCGCGCTGTCGTTGGGCTGCATCTGCTGCGCAGTCAACACCCGCAGCCCTTGCGCGGTAAGCCTGTCGGACAGGGTGCGCAGCAGGATGTCGTTGTGAAAACAGCCGCCGCCCAACGCGACATCGGTAATATTGTGTTGGCCGGCGGCACGTTCCACCCACTCGGCCAGGCCTGCGGCGAGCGTGGCATGGAACAACGCCGCGCCATGGCCCGCGCCATTGTTTCCTTTTAGGCAATCGGCCAGCACCGCGAGCAACGGCGAAAAATCCAGCACGCCATTTTCCTCGATCCGCCAGCCCTCCTCCAGCGGAGCGACCTCTCCGTGCTGCTGCGCCAGTTCCTGCAACAGGATCGCGGCCTGCGCCTCGAAAGCCTGCATCTCGTTCACTCCGAGCAAGCCTGCAGCGGCATCGAACAGCCGCCCGGTGCTGGAGGTGAGCGGGCAATTCAGGTTGCGTTGCAGCATCGTTGCCACCGTCCGCGCTCCCGGCTGATTGGGGAAGCGCTGCACGATCTCGTCGCCCCAGCCCAACTGGAACAGCACCGCCGCCGCCATGCGCCACGGCTCGCGCGCGGCACGGTCGCCGCCGGGCAGGCGGAGCGGAGCCAGATGGCCCAGCCGTTCGAAATCCGCACCCTCCGCACGCAGCAATTCACCGCCCCACGGCGTGTTGTCGCTGCCCAGCCCCACGCCATCCAGCGCCAAGCCAAGTATTGCACCTTTGATGTGATGCTCGGCGCAGATCGCGGCGATATGCGCGTGATGGTGCTGCACGACAACCACCGGCAGGCCGCGCTGTGCGGCATAGGTCTGCGCAAACTGGGTGCTGTAAAAATCGGGGTGCAGGTCGTGCGCGACAATCTCTGGCTGCACTTCAAGTGAATTGCACAGGCGCGTCACGGTAGCGTCGAGCATCGTCCGCGCTGCGGCGCTGTCCAGATCGCCGATCAGCTGCGAAACATGCGCCTCGCTGCCGCGCGTGACGCAGACGGTGTTCTTCAGCCAGGCTCCGCAGGCCAGGATCGATGGCCCGGAAAACGGCAGCGCAATCATCTTATCCAAGCGACGCTTCCGGTTTCGCGGCAACGGCATTACGGCAGCCGTCCTTGATCCATTCCAGCCATTCCGGCATACCTGCGCCGCTGGTTGCCGAGATGCGGATCACTTGCAGCCTGGGGTTGATGCGGCGCGCGTATTCGATGGCGAGATCGGCGTCAAACTCCAGGTGCGGCAGCAGATCGCATTTGTTGAGCAGCATCAGGTCGGCCGCGCGGAACATGTCGGGATACTTGAGCGGCTTGTCTTCGCCCTCAGTCACCGACAGGATCACTACCTTGTGCGCCTCGCCCAGATCGAAGCTCGCCGGACAAACCAAGTTGCCGACGTTCTCGATCAGCAGCAGGCTGTCGTTCGGCAAGCCCAGCTGCTGCATGGCCTGGCCGACCATCTGCGCATCCAGATGGCAGCCCTTGCCGGTGTTGATCTGGATCGCCGGTGCACCGGCGGCGCGGATGCGCGCCGCATCGTTTTCGGTCTGCTGGTCGCCCTCGATGACCGCGAGCGGCTGCGTTTCATTCAGCGCGGCGATGGTCTTTACCAGCAGCGTGGTCTTGCCCGAGCCGGGACTGGAGACCAGGTTGAGTGCAAAAATACCGTGCGCGGACAAGTAGCGGCGGTTTGCCTCGGCGTAGCCGTTGTTCTTGGCGAGGAGATCCTGTTCGAGCTTCACGATGCGCAATGTGCTCACATCCGTTTCCGCCTTGGCCTCGCGCGAACGGAAGTGCATCGGCCCACCATCCTGGCGTGGCTTATGCAACGGCTTTCCGTTAATGAGCGTCTGGCCATTCCCACATCCGCATGTTGTACACATCATTCCACCTCAAGTTCCTTGACGCGCATCCCGTCGCCGCCGGTCACCTCGACATCATAGTTCCCGCACGCCGGGCACGACTCGTAAAGAGCTGTCAGCGGGAAACTTTGCGCGCACTTTCCGCACCGGCCCTGCCCTGCCGTCTCGATGATTTCCAGCCGCGCCTGTTCCGCGATGCTGCCGCGCGTCACCACGTCGAAGCCGAAACGCAAAGATTCTTGCTCCACGCAGGCCAACTGGCCGATTTCCAGCCACACCGTTTTGACCCGCGTGAACCCCTGCTGATGCCCCGCATCCTCGATGAGTTGCAGCATGCTTTCGGCTAGCGATATTTCATGCATGACTGTTTTTCCGCCGGAACACATAAACTGCCGATTCCAGTTCGGGCGGCAACAGCAGCGCGCCCAGCTTCTTGTCCTCTTCAAGCTCAAAAGCGGATTGCTGCCGGTAGTCTTTCCAGTTGCCGAACGCAAACTGGTGGCAACTGCCGATCACGATGTAAAGCTGCACGCTGGGCGTCGTGAACACATGGCGCTCAAAATCATTTTGCGAGGGCGGCCACGAGCAGATGACCACCTGCGGAGAATAAGCGGCCAGCGCCTCGCGGGCATCGAGCTTGACGACCCAGTCGGGGTACTCCACGGATTGGCTCCAGCCGTGGTTGTCCGTTGCGATAAGCTCTACGCCCTGATTTTTCAGAAACCGCGTCAGGGTTCCGTCGCCTGCGCCAATTTCCAGGCAGCTTCGGGAAGCGATCATCCCGGCCAGCGCCTCGACCAGTTCGCGTGTATAGAAACAGTAGATTCCCCTCGGTTGCACCAGCGGCATGAGCCGCTTTTTCTGCCAGACCAGCGGCCAGAGCAGGCGGAACCAGAACAGCGAAACCGGCTTGCGTTCCAGTCCCCTGAAAAACAGCAGTTTCTGCGCGATATAGCCATTGAACAGATTGAAGCGCAGCTTGCCTTTCGTTACACCCGCATCGGCGGCCAGCGTGGACAGGCAAAGCTTCTTGACGGACTCATGCGCCATGCGGCTGCGGATAAATTGCAACAGGGCGGCTTCCCTGTTTTTTTGGCTGTCCCCGGAAGAAGGTTTGTTTGGCTGTGCGGACAGGCGCTCGAGGTAGGCCTTCAATTCTTCCGCGACACCGCGCTCAACAATGGCGGAAATCTCCTGTTGCACCGCCGCCCATTCTGAGGGATATCTGGCGCAAAGTTCATCCAGGGAAGGATTCGTTTTCAGCCACTCCAAGGTTTTTGCGTAGCCCTCTTGCTTCATGGAAATATTTTCGACATTGCGGGATTGAGATTCAGGCGAAGCTTACTACATGGCGTCAGACATTCACCAAGCACTACCGCCAGCGTTGCAGATCGCCATCCGCGCACAATTCACGCATCCGCTTGGTTGCCGCCTCCAGATTGGCCGTCGCCTTATCGCTCAATGGATTGCCCAGCTCGAAGTGGTAGCCGCGAATGCGCATCAGGAAAGCGGGTGGCGCATCTGTTCCATACACCTGACGGTAGGTATGCAGCAGAGCGAAAGGGGTCATCACATGGCTGGTGTAGCTGCTGTCCTTTTCGGCGGCGATCTCGGAAAAATGAAACGGCTCGGCGCAGGACATATCGGCATCGACGAACAACACCGCGCTGCGATCCAGCAGGTCGGTGACATGCTCGACCTGCAACTGGTAATCCTCGATCAACTCGACCCGCCCTGCCGCATCAGCTGATCCTTCCAGGCTGCGCAGCAGCAGCGGCGCCAGTGCATCGTCGCCGCGCGATTCGTTGCCGACAGCAAAGACCAGGATGGGCGCTGGCATCAATTGCAAAAATCACCTGACCACGGATTGACACGGATAAGCACGGATTGAAAACCAGCTTCAAGCTGGCATGTTTCTCCTGACCGACAGGTCTCCGCCATCAATTCCGGTTTTTTATCCGTGAACATCCGTGTCAATCCGTGGCTGAATTGCCGTTCGGTCAATTGAATGCTCCATCCGATCCGCGCACCAGCATGTCCACCCTGCTCCCCTCCGCATCCAGCAATTCCACTTCCAGCGGCATCTTGCCCAGTGCGTGGGTGGCGCAGGACAGGCACGGATCGAAAGCGCGGATCGCAACCTCGATGTGGTTGAGCAGGCCTTCGGTGAGCTTGCGCCCGTCAATGTATTGTCGCGCCACCTGGCGGATCGCTTCATTCATCGCCTGGTTGTTGTGCGTGGTGGAAACGATCAGGTTGCAGCGGATAATCTGGTCGTGCTCGTCCACCTTGTAGTGGTGGATCAGCGTGCCGCGCGGCGCCTCGATCACGCCGACGCCGCGCTCCTGCCGTTCGCCAATGCTGACAAGGTCGTTGCCTTGCAGATCGGGATCATGCAGCAGCTCCTGGATGACCTCGGCGGCATGCAGCATCTCGATCATTCGCGCCCAGTGGAAGCCCAGCGTCGCACCTGCCGCGTTACCATTGTCGAAGGCAAGGAACGCCTTGCGCTGTTCTTCGGCCAATGGCGTAGGAATGAAGTCGCATTGTGTCACGCGGCTCAGCGGCCCGACGCGATACCAGCCAGTTTCCGGCCCGAGGCTGCGCAGGAACGGAAACTTCATGTACGACCATGGCTTCACATCCTCGAAGATCACATCCCAGTAATGCGAGTAATCGTAGTGGTCGAACAGTGTGCCGCCGTTCAGGTCGCGCGCTCGCAGCCCGCCGTGGTACAAATCCAGCGCGCCGTCGGCGCGCACCAGATTGAGCGTGTGCGCCTCGAAGCGCCCGAAGTTGTTGTAGAGATCGAGGTTCTGCTCGAACAGCCGCCGCGCCATCGACACCGCCTCGCGGCTCCAGGTCACGATCTGCCCGATATCCTTCAGCAGGTAATCGCGCTCTTCCACGCTGACGTTCTTGTTCACGCCGCCGGGAATCGAGCCGGTGCCGTGGATGCGCTTGCCTGCCGTGACGCGGATCACCTCCTGCCCGTATTTGCGCAGCAGCACACCCTGTTTGGCGATCTCCGGATAGGCGGCGGCGATGCCGACGATGTTGCGCTTGGCGACATCCGAGTCGAAGCCGAACAATAAATCGGGCGCGGACAGGTGGAAGAAATGCAGCGCGTGCGATTGCAGTATCTGCCCGTAGTGCATCAGCCGCCGCACCTTTTCCGCCGTCGGCGTGATTGTCGCCCCGACGATCATGTCCATCGCCTTGCTTGCTGCGATATGGTGGCTCACCGGGCAGATGCCGCACAGCCGCTGCACCATCACCGGCGCTTCCCAATAGGGCCGCCCCTGAATGAATTTCTCGAAGCCGCGAAACTCGACGATATGCAGCCGCACCTGGTGCACGCGGTCGTTCTCGTCGAGCAGCAGCGTCACCTTGCCGTGCCCCTCGACGCGCGACACCGGGTCGATCGCGACACGGCGCAGGTTCTCCGGATGTTCAGCCGTTTCCAGTTCAGAGTTCATTCACCCTCCTGGTTAAATTGTAGGAGCGGGCCATGCCCGCGATTCTTCAGGTCGCGGGCATGGCCCGCTCCTCATTTGGTTTTTTCGCGGATGAAATTATTTCAATCATATTTAATCAACCCATGCCCAAGCTCGGGCGTCTTGCCCGCGATCAGGTCGGTGAGGAATTTCCAGATGGCATCGCCCGAGGGCGGGCAGCCGGGGATGAAATAATCGATCTTCACCACTTCGTGCAGCGGATGAACCTTGTCCAGCGGCAGCGGCAGTTCCGGGTCGTTCGGGATGTGTCCGTGCGCGAGCCCCGGCTCGGTGAGGTACACCTCGGTCAGGCAGCTTCCCAGATCGAGGTGGTTGCGCTGCGCGGGCAGGCCGCCGGTGACGGCGCAAGCGCCGATGGCGATCAGGATTTTGCAATTCTTGCGAAACTCGCGCAGCACATGCACGTTCTCCGCGTTGCAGATGCCGCCCTCGATCAGGCCGATGT
>JAUYGW010000066.1 GCA_030690245.1 Gallionella sp.
CTGAGAAAGATCCGTAGTGCCCACCATCCAGACCGCAATAACCCCGATTCCGACCATGATCTCTATCAGGCTGTTATCGAGAAAATTGACAGGATGCGTGCGGTGAGTGCATGAACCACACCGTAGCCTGACCGAGTAACCCACTTTTAAGTGGTGTCCCGAATTTTGTGTAAACGGGATTTCTCGAGACCGTCATTTTTAGTGCCGAGAGCGGACATTGCGCCGCTCAACTGAACTCCTTGACGATATGCTGCTGCCTGCGGCTGATCGGTAGCAGTTCATCCAGACCTTTCAGCTTCACCATCCAGCCGCTACCCTCACCTTCTTCCCCGCCGCCTTTCTCGAAGCCTTCTATCTCATCTTTCGCCACCAGGCAGTTGCGGTGAACGCGCACGAAGCGCGCGGCAAATTCCTTCTCCAGCGCGGTGAGCGATTCCTCGAGCAGGTATTCGTGTTCGGCGGTGCGCACGGTGACGTATTTCAGCTCGGCGCGCAGGAACAGCACTTGCTCGATGGGCACCAGATGGATCTTGCCGCGTTCGTGGATGGAGAGAAATTTGCGCGGCTCGGGCAGCAGGTCGCGCAGCACTTCGGTTTGCACCGGCACGGCTGCGCGCGCGCGGGTAAGGGCATCGAACAGCCGCCCGAGGCGGATCGGCTTGAGCAGGTAGTCGATCGCGTGCAGCTCGAACGCCTTGATCGCGTAGGTATCGTAGGCGGTGGTGAAGATGATCACCGGCGGCCACTTCGGCATGATCAGGACAGGCTTGGGCATTTTCTGGATGTGCTGCGCAAGCTCGATGCCGTCCATCTGCGGCATGCGGATGTCCAGCAGCACCACATCGACGGGCGTTTCCATCAGCTTGTCCAGCGCCTCCTGGCCGTTGCCCGCCTCGCCCACCACTTCCAGCGCCAGCTGTTCGCTGCAATCGTGCAGCAGGTCGCGCAGGCGGTTGCGCGCGGGCGGTTCGTCGTCCACGATGAAGACGCGCAAAGCCAGCTCGATGGTGCTCATATTGTGCCCTCCTCCATATATGGCAACGTGATTTCCACACAATAAAAATCCTTGCCGCTTTCGACTTTATAACGCGCCTCGACATCGAACAGCAACGCCAGGCGCTCGCGGATATTCTGCAACGCCATTTTGTTGCCGGCATGCGGTGCAGCGCCGCTTGATGCGCGGGGGTTCTCCACCCTGAGGCGCAATTCATCGCCGCTGCGGTGTAGCACAACGGTGATGCTACCCCCTTGCGGCAAAGGTTCGATGCCGTGATAGACGGCATTTTCCAGCAGCGGTTGCAACAGCAGCGGCGGGATCAGCGCGTCGTTCGGCACATCCTGGATTTGCCAATCCACGCGCAGCCGCTCGCCCATGCGCAATTGTTCCAGCGCGATGTATTGCTTGCTCAGCTCGATTTCCTGGCGCAACGGCACGAGGTTCTGCGCATCCGACATCGCCATGCGGAACAAGTCCGCCATGTCTTGCAGTGCGGCTTCGGCCTGCCTGGGCTGGGCGCGCACGATGCCGAGCACGGCGTTGATCGTGTTAAACAGGAAATGCGGGCGGATGCGCGCACGCAACACCTGCAGCCGCGCTTCGTGCAAAGCGCGCGACAGCACCCGGCTGCGCCAGCGGAAATACGTCAGCAGGATGGCGCATACCAGCACGCTGAACAGCATGTAACGCACCGCATCGAACCAGGCGTCAGCGCTGCCTGGCGGGCGATACAGTTCGCCGCCGAAATAATAGATGGAAAGTGTCAGCACCGCCGCCAGCGCATTCACCGCCAGCACGCCATACCAATAGGCAAGCCGGTTCAGCCAAGGCTGCGCCGCCCACAGCAGCAGCAGGCCGGTCAGCAGAATCGGCGTGAGCAGCGTGGCAATCTGCATCATGCGCAACGGCACATCCGCCCAGCCGCTTGCCTGCGACAGCGCCTGCAACAGCGCCAGGCCGTTGCTGATCAGCAGGATACGCAACGTCACGCCGAGGTTGCGGAAGTTGGGCAACGCGTCGGGCAGAGTGTTTTGTTTTATACTGCGCGCCTTATTCATGGCGGGAAACTTTACCGTTTTTCATGCTTCATTCTGGGACATGTAGGGGCAACGATGCAATATCCAACGCAAGATAAAAATCCAATACAAGACAAAAGTAAAGATACCTGGTCGGGTAGGTTCGCGGAACCTGTGGCGGAACTGGTGAAGCGCTACACCGCGTCGGTGGGCTTCGACCACAAGCTGGCCATGTTCGATATTCAGGGTTCGCGGGCGCATGCGCAAATGCTGGCTGCCTGCGGCATTATCACCGCGCAGGACCTGGGCGACATCCAGCGCGGTCTCGCGCAAATCGAGAACGAAATCATCGGTGGCGAGTTTATCTGGTCGCTGGACTTGGAAGACGTGCACCTCAACATCGAGAAGCGCCTCACCGGGCTGGTCGGCGATGCCGGCAAACGCCTGCACACCGGGCGGTCGCGCAACGATCAGGTGGCGACCGATGTGCGCCTGTATTTGCGCAGTGCTATCGATGACCTGCTGCATCTGATCAAGGCGTTGCAAAACGCGTTGCTCGATCTTGCCCAGCACCATACCCGCACCATCATGCCCGGCTTCACCCACTTGCAGGTGGCGCAGCCGATCAGCTTCGCGCATCACCTGATGGCGTATTTC
>JAUYGW010000357.1 GCA_030690245.1 Gallionella sp.
AATATCTCCGGCATGGTTTCTTCGTAGGCGTCCGGCATCTCCCGGTCGTCGAAGACGTAGTAATAGTCCTGGTATTTTTTTTCGCCCCGGCGCGCGCGCTGCGCCCATTCGTGCTCGTCTGAGGTGTGGTTGACCACGACGTCGAGCACCAGCAGCATGTCGCGCCGCTTCAGGGTGGCAGACAGCGCCTCGATGTCCTCTGTTGTGCCGTAGCGCGCGCCGACCTTGCAGAAGTCGCGCACCGCGTAGCCGCCATCGCTGTGATCCGGCGGACAGTCGAGGATGGGCATGATGTGCAGCATGTTGACGCCCAGCTCCTGGAGGTAGGGCAGCCTTTTGCGCAGGCCCTTCAGGTCTCCGGCGAAGCGGTCGCAATACAGCGCCATGCCGACCCACTTCTGGCTCATGAACCAGTTGTAGTCGCGTTCGCGTTCCAGATCCGACCTGCGCAAGGGCGGCGCCCGGTCGATGTAGCGCAGCGCGAGCGTCTCGACCAGACTGACCATCTGCTCCTTGAAATCGGGCCGGTTGCCGTACAGCAAGTGGAACAGGGAATGGATCGCGTAGAAATTCGCGCCAAGCCGGGTGTAGAAATGCCGCAGCCGCATGTTGCCGATTTCCGGTTTCAAGGCGGCCAGGATTTCGTTCAGCAGCGCATGCGAGGCTTGTTCGTACATCAGCAGTCCTTGATTGTGTTTGATTCGCGCAGCCATGCATCGGCTTCCGGCAGATAATGGGCGAGGCCTTCAAGGATGCCGGCGCTGTAGTTGCCGTTCATGCCGAGGTAGCCGCCCCTGGCGATATAGACGCAGCTCGTGCCGCCGCTCGCCAGCCGCCTGGTTTCCGCGTCGGCGTTCGCGACCAGCACGGCCTGGATGCCGCTCTTCAGCACATCCAGATCGTTGCCGCTGTCGCCGGCGAAAACCGTGTTCTCGTGGCAGTAGCCTTGCTGCCGCATCAGGAACGCGATGGCATGCAGCTTGTTGGCGCTGGCCGGCAGGACATCAAGCAGTCCGACGGCAGCGGCCTCGTCGACGCTCCAGATCAGGTTGGCCCTGATGCCGGCCTGCTTCAGGCGCGCCTCCATTGCGCCGAGCAATTCTGGCACATCCGTTTCCAGCGGAACATAGAAACTGAGCTTGTGGCGGTTCTGCTTTTCGGGTTCCTGCAAGCGCAGCGCCGGAAACACGCTCAACAACCGCTGGAGATCATCATGCGCCAAGTCGTGCCAGTCCGGCGCGACCTGCGGATCCCATGCATCCCATTGCCGCCAGCCGGACGGGCCGATCCGGTAGATCGTTGCACCGACATCGGCGATGGCGAAGTCAGGCTGCGGCAGATCGTATTCCGTGACGGCCTGCTCGATGAGCGCGAGATGCCGACCGCTCACATAGGCCAGCGTGACCTCCTCGCAAGCCGCCAGGCGCCTGAACAACGGCATCGCCGACGGCGATTCGGGCTGCGTGCCGTTCGGGATCAGCGTCCGGTCGAGGTCGGTGCAAAGCAGGAAGCGTTTCATGATGCGCCGTTATCCTCCCCGTTGGCGAAGAACTTGTAATACTCCAGCGCTTCGAGGATACCGGCGGCGTGCGGGCGGGTCGAGAAATAAATTTTGTCGGCGGTGGCCAGGCCGGATAATTCCGCGAGATGCCGGTTGTCCACGACCGTGCCCAGCGTGTTGCCGCGCAGCATGTCCGCATCGGCGCCCGTGACGCCGGCCACCAGCGTGTTCTCCAGCGGGAAGCCCAGTTGCTCGGCGCACCAGCGCAGAGCCAGCCCCTTGGAGGCTCTGACCGGCAGCACGTCGAGAAAT
>JAUYGW010000003.1 GCA_030690245.1 Gallionella sp.
GGCGCAATTTGAGCAGCGCATCGAGAATGATGATGTGGCTGCGCGCAAAACCTTTGGTGGCGATTTCCTCGCGCACGCGCATATCCATCGCGGTGCGCACCGTTTCGTAGAGGTCGCGCTGCCCGCCCTCCAATTCGACGGTGCGTATGATGAAGGTTTTGGGCGGCAGCTCTTGCGCGACATCTTCCTTGCGCCTGCGCAGGATAAAGGGTTTGACGCGCCTGGCCAGCAGGTCGCGGCGCAAGGTGTTGCCCAGTTTTTCAATCGGGGTGCGCCAGGTTCTTGTGAACTGCTTCGCATCTCCCAGCAATCCCGGCAGCAGGAAGTCGAACTGCGCCCACAACTCACCCAAGTGGTTTTCCAGCGGCGTGCCGGTGAGGCACAAGCGATGCCGCGCGTTCAGCTTGCGCACCACTTGCGCCGCCTGGCTGGAAACGTTTTTCACCGTCTGCGCCTCATCCAGAATCAGCAGGTGATATTCATGTTCCGCCAGCGCCTGTTCATCGCGCCACAGCAGCGGGTAGGTGGTGAGAATGACATCGTGCTGCGGAATCGTGGGGAAATGCTCCGCGCGCTCCTTGCCGTGCAGGGAAAGCAGTTTGAGTTGCGGGGCAAACCGCTCCGCCTCGCGTTTCCAGTTGAAGATCAGCGAGGTGGGCAACACCACCAGCGAAGGTTTGTCCATGCGGCCGCTTTGCTTTTCAAGCAGCAGATGCGCCAGGGCCTGCGCGGTTTTGCCCAGCCCCATGTCATCGGCCAGTATCCCGGCCAGCTCCTGTTCACGCAGGTATTGCAGCCAGGACAAGCCCTCCAGCTGATAGGGGCGCAGTTGCAGCGCAAAACCCTTAGGTGGGTTCACCGCCTTGATCCCGGCGGTATTTTTGAGTTTGTTGGCGAGTTGGATTACGGCATCCATGCCCTTGAACTGCCAGCGCTCCATCCCGGACAATTCGCTGATGCGCGCCACATCATAGCGGGACAGACGGATTTCGCCGTTCATCCTGCCATCGAATAATTCGATCAGGGTGCGCGCCAGTGGCTTGATGCGCCCGGCGGGAACATGCACCCTGCCGCCTTCCTTGAGCAACAGTTCGATCTGTTCATCGTCGCTCATTTTTTCCAACTGGGACGCATCCAGCCAGCGCGGGTCAATCTTGAACAAAGCATGCAGCATCGGTGCCAGCGGCAATCTCCGGCCATTGACTACGATGCCCATGTTCAGGCTGAACCAGCCATCCTCCTCTTCGCCGAATTCCGCTTCCCATGCTTCCACTTCGAGAAGATGGTGACGGAAACCCTGCGGAACGACGACCTCCCACCCCGCCTCGCGCATCTGCGGAATCACCTGCTGCATAAAGAACGGCCAGGCCTTCTCGTTTTCCAGCCCGAATATCGGCCGGTCGCCTATATCGCCGGGCAGCCCGAAGCTCGGTACTTCTTCCAGCCCGTATTTATCCAGCGACTTGAGAAAGCGCTGCTCCGCTTTTGGGTCGCGCGTCACGCGCACGGTCTCCCCATTTTGCAGCGTGGCGAATTCTCCCGGATGATTGAGCGGCAGTACCGCCGCGCCATAACGGAACCTGACGCGCGCAAAATCCAGCTTCTGCGTGCCATAGCGGTAACCGCGGAAACTGCTCATCCATGACGGTTCTGAAGTATCCAGCAACAGCACCGGGGTCAGCGGGCTCGCAACCGCACGCAACCGCTCGGTGCTGGGCGGCGGCAGATCGGGAACCAATTCGCGCAACACCTCGGACACCACCGGAACGTCGATTTCGGCGAGCGGGGGCATGTCGAGCAACTGCGCAACCTGTGCGGGTGTCTGGGCAATCTGCAACTGGCCAACTTCGCCTGTTCCGGCATCGGCATACCAGACCGCCTCATTGAACGGAAACACCTCCAGCGCCGCGCTACTGACGATCCGGGGAACCATCCGTCCGGACTCATCGACGCCCCATTCCAGATGGGCCTTGCGCACCTTGCCCTGCTTCAGGCGAACCGGCTCCTTTTTCAAGTAACTGCTGCCCGCAAGGGCTTCCATGAAGTGCAGCCGCCCGCTCGCCAGCAGGCGCGTCAAAATTTCGTTGCCCTGCGCGCCCCGGACAGGAAAACAGTCGTGCTTATCGCGCTGTTTCCACAACAAGCGCAGGATGGTCAGGTCTTCTTCGGTGACAAACTGCGGCGGGCGCACCAGGGCGCGCTCCACGTTGCTCCACTCCTCCAGCCTGCCCAGCAACCGCCCTTCAGCATCCAGCTTGCCTTTATAGATGCCAATAACATAGCTGCCCGTATAGGCGGCTTTGGTGAGCACATAGCACAGTTTTTCAGGTTTCGGCGCAGGCTTGGCGGCTTTCTTGGGCGGCGTTTTTACCGCGCGCCGGAAAGACTCGACCCACTCCAGCACGGCATGATTGATGGCGGGTGCGCGCGGCAAGGACAACGCGGACAGCAGAACGGCTGCGGTGTGCTTGCACTTCCAGCGCATCGGGCAACTGCACGTCGGGTCGATGCGCAAATCACCCGCCATGTCGGCATCGAAAAATATCTCCACAAAATAAGGGCGCGGCGCTGTTCCTTTTACCTGTGCGGTGATTTTGTCGGATTGGATTTCCAGATGGCTGATCGAATTCAGGTAAGCCTTGGCTTTCTGAATTTCCTGCGGCTCATACCAGTGAATGACATCCTTGACGCTGTAAGACTGAGAGAGTGACATGGTTAAAACGGCTTGGTCAGACTACCCATACAGCTTGCGCCCGCGTATCCGCGCGCGATGCGCCTTGCGTTGTTCCGCCTCGGTGAGCGGCTTGGGCTTGGTTCCCTCGAACGGGTTCTTGCTGGAATTGTATTGGATCTTCATCGGCGTGCCTTGCAGCTTGAAGATTTCGCAGAAGGTGCGTTCCAGATAGCGCGAGTAGCTGGCCGGCACGTCGTCCAGGCCGCTGCCGTGGATCACGATCAGCGGCGGATTGCTGCCGCCCTGATGGGCGTAGCGCATCTTGGGGGTGAAGCGCCCGCTCTTGGGCGGCATCTGCTTTTCCAGTGCGGCGATCAGCGCGCGCGTGAGCTTCGGCGTGGAAAGTTTCGCCATCGCGGCCGCATAGGCACCGTTGACCGATTTCAACACGTCCGCGATGCCGTTGCCATTCAGCGCCGAGATGTAATGACGTTTGGCGAAGCTCAGAAAATGCAGTTTGCGCTCGATATCACTCTTCACCATGTCGCGATGATGTTCGTCCAGCCCGTCCCACTTGTTCACCGCCAGCACCAGCGCACGTCCCGCCTGCAACACAAAGTCGGCGACATGTGCATCCTGTTCGGTGATCTGGTCGCGCGCGTCCACCACCAGCACCACCACGTTGGCATCTTCGATCGCCTGCATGGTTTTGATCACGGAGAATTTCTCCACCGCCTCGTCCACCTTGCCGCGGCGGCGCACGCCGGCGGTGTCGATGATGGTGTATTGCTTGCCGTCGCGCTCGAAGTCGATATAGATGCTGTCGCGCGTGGTGCCCGGCTGGTCGAACGCGATCACGCGCTGCTCGCCGAGGATGGCGTTCACCAGCGTGGACTTGCCGACGTTCGGGCGTCCGACGATGGCGATCTTCGGCGGTTTCTCCTCGGTGGATTCTTCTTCCGCCTCCGGCGGGAAATTCTCCAGCGCGATTTCGACCACTTCGGTCACGTTGTCGCCATGCGCCGAGGAGATCGGCAGCGGTTCGCCCAGGCCCAGTTCGAAAAAGTCGGCTGCTACTTTGGCGCGCGCCATGCCTTCGGCTTTATTGACCAGCAACAGGATCGGTTTGCCGGTCTTGCGCAACTGCTCGGCGATGATGGCGTCCTGCGGCGTGCAACCCGCGCGGCCGTCGACCAGAAACAGCACCACGTCGGCCTCGTCCACCGCCTGGCGGCTTTGCTTGGCCATTTCGAACATGATGCCGTCCTTGGCGACCGGCTCCAGCCCGCCGGTATCCACGACCAGATAAGGTCTTTCCCCTACCCGGCCTTTTCCATAATGGCGGTCGCGGGTAAGGCCGGGCTGGTCGGCGACCAGCGCATCGCGGCTGCGCGTGAGGCGGTTGAACAAGGTGGACTTGCCCACGTTCGGACGACCAACTAAAACAAGGGTGGGCAACATTTTGATAACCTTATAAAGAGGGGCTAGGGGCTAGGGGCTAGGGGCCAGGGGCCAGGTTTGCGTTTTCCCTAGTCCCCAGTCCCTAACCCCGCTTAACGTATGGACAACGAATACAGCCCGCCGTCGCGGGTTTGCACCAGCAATCCCTCGTCCAGCCCGATCGGCGTTGCTTGGATTGCGCTGCCGTCCAGTTTGATGCGCGCGGCAAAACTGCCGTCTTCGCGGTTCAAGCCATGCAGGTAGCCTTCGTAATCGCCCGCCACCACAAAATCACCCAGGGCATAGGGCGTGGCGGTATCGCGCAAGAGCAGCTTATCGTTCTTCCACACCGTGCTGCCGCTGGTCTTATCCAGCGCAATCACCGATCCATTCGCGTCGCTGAGATAAAGATATTTGCGCAGCAGCATCATGCCCTTGTCGCTTCCAATGTCGCGGTTCCACAGCGGGCTGCCCTGCGCCACGTCATAACACGCCACGCGCCCCTGGAAAGCGATCGCGCAAACCTGCTCGTCATCCGCCACCGGATTGCTGGTGATGTCGCTGATGCGCTCCAGCTCCGTGCTGCCGCGCGGTTGCGACACCGAGACTTCCCACAATACCGAGCCGTCCCTGATTTTCATCGCGGCCAGCTTGCCGCCGGCAAACCCGGCGAAGGCCACATCGCGCTGCAAGGTCACCCCGGCATGGCTGCGCACCACCAGGGCCGGCGTGCTGCGTTCGTACAACCACACGCGCTTGCCGTCCGCCGCGCTCAGGCCGGATATGCGCCCGTCGCCACTGCGCACGATCACTATGCCTTCAGCCGCCTGCGGCGCGCTCAGCACTTCACTGGACATCCTGCTTTTCCAGCGCAGCTTGCCATCTTCGCCGTAAGCCAGCACCTCGCCCTTGTCGCTGCCGATGAGCACCAGCCCCTCGCCGCTCCCCACGCCGCCGCTGACCGCAATGCCGCTTTCGACGCGCCACACCAACTTGCCGGTGGCGCGATCCAGACGCGTCAGCGTGCCCTTCTCGGACACGCCATAGATCGCATCTTTGGTCAGCGCGGGTTGCAGCAAACTTGCGCCGGAATCGCCAAGATCGGCATGCCAGCGCACCTCGAATTTGGCGGTCTCGCCGAATTCCACCAGCCTGACCGGCTCCGCCGCATCATTCTTGCTGCCGAACCAATCCTTCATGGTTGATTTTGCGGATGAGCAACCGCCCAACGCAAGCGAGGCGGCCAGCAATAACAGTCCTGAGCAGCGTCGAAGGGGCAGATGGGCTAGCTTCATTTTGCTTCCCCGAGCGCATCCATCTTTATCTGGATCAGGTTGCGGTACATGCTCTTGGCATCGGTCTTTTCGTAAGCCAGTTTATATGCGCTTCTGGCCTCATCCGTTTTGCCCTGCGCGCTCAACACGTCGCCCCGCAGGTCGGCATACAGGCCATCGAACGAGGCCGGATGTTTGGCTTCCAGCAGCTTCATCGCATCGGCATAATTTTTCTCATCCAGAAGCACCGCGGCCAGGCGCAGCCTTGCCACGTCTTTCAGGCCGTCTTCTGAGGCATGATCGATGACCCATTGCAATTGCGTCTTGGCGCGTGCCGCCTCCTTGCCCTGCTCGTTCACCTGCGCCGCCAGCAACGCGGCGCGCGCGGCATATCCGGTGGTGGCATATTTGTCCATCACCGCAGCGGCAGCGTCGTTGACACGCTTCGCGTCATTGCTTTCCAGCTGCTGGAGGAACCCCGCATACAGGGTCGCCGCTTCGCTGGACTGTTTGTTCTGGTAATACTGCCAGCCGCGCCAGCCACCCATCGCGATCACGGCGATCAGCAACACGCCGAGCAAGCGGTTGCCGTTCTCTTTCCACCACGCCTTGAGCGTGTCGAGTTGTTCCTGTTCCTGCAAGTCCAATGCTGCCATGATTTACTCCTACTTGATAATCCCGTTAACTGTTGCGGCAAGGTTCTGCACGCTCACCCGCTGCTGTTCGCCGCCCTGCATCGGCTTCACGCTGACCTCGTTGGCCTGCGCCTCGTCGTCGCCGATCACCACGGCCACCGCCGCGCCGCTGGCGTCCGCCTTTTTCATCTGCGACTTGAAGCTGCCGCCGCCGCAGTGCAACAGCACGCGCAGCCTGTCGTCGCGCAACTGTTCCGCCACCACACTGGCCAGACGGCTGGCCAGTTCGCCCTGATGCACCACATACACGTCCACCTCTGCTTTGGGCAGCGCCATGCCGTCTTCCTGCAACAGCGCCAGCAGCCGCTCCACGCCCATCGCGAAGCCGGTTGCGGGGGTGGATTTCCCGCCAACTTGCTCTACCAGCCCGTCATAGCGTCCGCCGGCGCAGATGGTGCCCTGCGCGCCGAGGCGCGTGGTCACCCACTCGAACACGGTGCGGTTGTAATAGTCCAGCCCGCGCACCAGCTGCGGATTGATTTCGAAAGCCACATCGTGGCGTCTGAGTATCGCCTGCACTTCGTCGAAATGACTGAGCGCGTCGTCTTCCAGTTCGTCCGCCAGCCTGGGCGCGGCGGAGATCAACTCCTGCATCGCCGGATTCTTGCTGTCCAGGATGCGCAGCGGATTGCTGTGCAGGCGGCGCGTCGCATCGGCATCCAGCATATCCAGGTGCTGTTCGAAATAACCGATCAGTTTCGCGCGGTGGCGATGCCGCGAAGCCGTGTCGCCCAGCGTGTTCAGTTGCAGCGTGACATCGTGCAACCCGAGTTTGCGCCACAGCCGCGCACACATCAGAATCTGTTCGGCATCGATGTCCGGCCCGGCGAAGCCCAGCGCCTCCACGCCGAATTGATGGAACTGGCGGTAGCGCCCCTTCTGCGGGCGCTCATGGCGAAACATCGGCCCACTGTAATACAGGCGCTGCGGCGCGTTATACAGCAAATTGTGCTGCAGCGCGGCGCGCACGCAGGAAGCCGTGCCTTCCGGGCGCAGCGTCAGGTGGTCGCCGTTCAGCGCATCCGCGAAGCTGTACATCTCCTTTTCGACGATGTCGGTCACCTCGCCGATGGCGCGCTTGAACAACGCGGTCGGCTCGACCAGCGGCATGCGGATGTTGCGGTAGCCGTAGCTGTGCAGCCAGTCGCGCACCACATCCTCGAACCATAGCCACAGCTCCGCCTCGTCCGGTAGGATGTCGTTCATGCCGCGCACGGCTTGTAAAGTATTGCTATCGCTCATTATTCAACCTGAAAACAATTGCTGTCCACGAAAGACACGAAAAGCACGAAACACACCAAACACATTTGCTTGATTTCGTGTGTTTCGTGTTTTTCGTGGACAAAGCATCTTTTAATCTTCAATCCCGGCGCGCCTCACATACTTGCGCTCCACATACTCGTCCACAATCCGGGTGAACTCCGCCGCGATGTTGTCGCCGCGCAGGGTTAGCGCTTTTTCGCCGTCGATATACACCGGCGCGGCGGGGCTCTCGCCGGTGCCCGGCAGGCTGATGCCGATGTTCGCCATCTTGCTCTCGCCCGGGCCATTCACGATACAGCCCATCACCGCGACGGTCATTTCTTCCACGCCGTCATGCCGCTCACGCCACAGCGGCATCTGGCCGCGCAGATGCGCCTGGATGCTCTGCGCCAGCTCCTGAAATACGGTGCTGGTGGTGCGTCCGCAGCCCGGGCAGGCGATCACCATCGGCGCAAACGCGCGCAGACCCATGGTCTGCAAAATCTCCTGCGCCACCACCACTTCCTGGGCGCGCGAGCCGCCGGGCTCCGGCGTCAGTGAAATGCGTATCGTATCGCCGATGCCTTCCTGCAAAAGCACCGCGAGCGCCGCCGTCGAAGCGACGATACCCTTCGAGCCCATGCCCGCCTCAGTCAGGCCGAGATGCAGCGCGTAGTCGCATTGCTGCGCCAGCGAGCGGTACACCGCGATCAAATCCTGCACCTCGCTGACCTTGCAGGACAGCACGATACGGTCATGCGCCAAGCCGAGCTGTTCGGCGCGCTGCGCGCTTTGCAGCGCCGAGGCAATCAGCGCGGCGCGCGTCACTTCGCGCACATCCTTGGGCTCGGCGAGGCGCGAATTCTCGTCCATCATGCGCACCACCAGATTCTGGTCTAGGCTGCCCCAGTTCACGCCGATGCGCACCGGCTTCTCGTTGCGCACGGCGGCGGCGATCATGATCGAAAACGGATCTTCATCGCTGCGGTTGCGCCCGACGTTGCCGGGGTTGATGCGGTATTTCGCCAGCACCTGCGCGCAATCCGGAAATTCGGTCAGCAGGCGATGCCCGTTGTAATGGAAGTCGCCGACCAGCGGCACGTCGCAACCCATCCCGTCCAGCCGTGAGCGTATCAGCGGCACGGCAGCGGCGGCCTCCGGCGTATTCACCGTGATGCGCACCAGCTCCGAACCGGCCTCGGCCAGTTCATAGACCTGCCGCGTGGTCGCCGCTGCATCGGCGGTATCGGTGTTGGTCATGGACTGCACCACGATCGGCGCGCCGCCGCCCAGCATCACCTTGCCGATCAGCACCCGCTGCGACGGGCGGCGCCTGATAACGGTCTCGCCCATGTTATTCCAGCGTCAGCCGCGCCACTTCGCTTGAAGCGCTGGTATGAGGGGTCAGGTCGACCTGTTTGCCGCGATAATAAAGCCGCGCCGATGCGGCATGGCCGATCACCAGCGAAAGTGGCGCTTGGCCATTCAAGCGCAACTCGCTGCCGGGCGGATTGACCTGAGACGACAGTATTTTGTCGTCCTTATCCCTGATTTCCGTCCAGGACTCTTCATCGAACGCCAGGCGCAGCGTGGCGGTTTTCGGCGCAGCGTCAGACTGGGCCGCTGGTTTTGCCGGCTGGGCTTGCGGCAAGATTTGAGAAATCGGCGGTTTCGCTGCCGGCACTGAAGATTGCGCCATGACTAAGACAGGCTGTGCGGCCGGTGCGGCAGGCGGAGCGATGACGCCCGTTTCAGCGACCGGCGATGCCGGAATAATTTGCATTTCGTCAGGCAAGGAAACCGGCGTTTCAACCTGCGCCGTTTCGGGTTTCTCAAGCGGTGTCGTGAAGTGCCACACCGCGAACGCGACAACCAGCACCGCCAACAGCAACGCCGCGCCCAACCAGACCAGGTTTTGCCGTTGCGGCGAATACGCATTGGGAAACGGCACCTCGACGGAATCCGATACCAACGGCATCTGAGGCGCATTTGTCTGCGGCAGGAATGCCAATAACGGCTGCGCATCCAACTGCAATATCTTGGCATAACTGCGCACGAAGCCGCGTACAAACGGCATCTCGGGCAAAAGCTGGAAATCATCGGCTTCCAGCGCCTCGATCTGGCGCGGCGCAAGCTTGGTCTGGTGAGCCACATCCGAGATGCTCAGGCCGAGGTGCTCACGCGCCTCGCGTAGCGTCTTTCCCAATGAAACCGCCGGTATTGCCGCCGCCGGGCTATCGCCCTCGCCGGTATTGTTTTCGGGAAGCTGTTCCATCATTCCCCGCGTATGAGTAATTGGGTTTCGCGCGCATCGGGGAAACGCTTGCGCAACTGAATACCATAGCTGGCCTCGGCATTGCGGTCGCCAACCTTGCGCTCGATACGCACTGCCAGCCAGAGCTGCTCCGCCGTCAGGCTGTCGGATTTTTCCGAAAACCCCGCAAAGTATTTTTTGGCGGTGGCGTAATCGCCGTTAGCGAAATTCAGTTCGGCCATCGCCAGCAACGCCTGCGGCAAGCCGGGCTGTATCTGCAGCGCGCGCTGCAAGAACTCCTCCGCCTCCTTGTTGTTGCCCGCTTTTTTGGAGCACCGGCCGGCGCTCAGGTAAGCGAGCTCCGGAGTTTCATACAAGGGATTCTTCAAGGCCGCCAGAAAATAGGGAATGGATTTTTTTTCCTTGCCGCGCTGGCACAGGAACCAGCCATAGTTGTAATTTGCTTTGGGGTCGGTCTTGTCGAGGCGCAAGCTTTGCTGGAAATCCTCATCGGCCTCCTTGTGCTCGCGCAATTCCATGTGGATCAGGCCGCGCATGTAATAGGCAGGCGCATAATTCTGATCGGCCTGCAAGGCTCGATCTATCTCGCCCAGCGCAATCCCCATCTGCGCGCGCTCGTAATACATGCCCGCCAGTTCGGTATGCACCTTTGCGCTGGCGCTGGCACGCGATTTATACTGCTCCGGGGCGGACTGCCCCCCGCCGGATGGCGTGCCGCAGCCTGCCAGGAGGATCAACGGAAGCAACACAGCAATCATTTTTTTCATCGGCATACCTATTCTATTTTATCCATGCAACGCCGCGGGGCGTTGCACGGTTCGTTGGGTTTTATCCTGCACCAGCCCGGCCAATTGCCCGCATGCCGCGGCAATATCCTCGCCGCGCGTCTTGCGTGTCGTGACCACAATATCCGCCTGCATCAGCACATTGCGGAAGCGGCGGATCGCCTCCGGCTTCGAGCGCCGGTAATGCGTCTGCGGAAACGGGTTGAACGGGATCAGGTTGAACTTGCACGGCACATCGCGCACCAGCTGCACCAGTTCGCGCGCCTGTTGCTCGCTGTCGTTCACGCCGTCCAGCAGCACATATTCGAAGGTGATGAAATCGCGCGGTGCTTTTTCCAGATAGCGCTTGCATGCCGCCAGCAATTCCTTGAGCGGATACTTCTGGTTGATCGGCATCAACTCGTCGCGCAACTGATCATTCGGCGCGTGCAGCGACACCGCCAGCGCGACCGGGCATTCGTCGCGCAACCGGTCCATCGCCGGCACAATACCGGAAGTCGAAACCGTCACGCGGCGGCGCGACAGACCGTAGGCATGGTCGTCCAGCATCAGGCGCAGCGCGCTCACGGTGTTGTCATAATTCAGCAGCGGCTCGCCCATGCCCATCAGCACCACGTTGCTGATCTGCCAGCTGCCAGCTGCATCCTTGCCGAGCTGGCGGTTCGCCCACCACAGCTGGCCGATGATCTCCGCCACGCTGAGATTGCGGTTGAAGCCCTGCTTGCCGGTCGAGCAGAACGCGCAGTCCAGCGCGCAGCCAGCCTGTGTCGAGACGCACAGCGTGCCACGCCCCTCCTCGGGAATGAACACGGTCTCGACCGCATTGCCGGTGCCCATGTCCAGCAGCCACTTGCGCGTGCCGTCGTCGGACAGCTCCTCGCGCATCACCTTGGGCGCTCGCACACAGGCGATCTGTTTCAGTTTTTCGCGCAGCGACACCGCAAGGTCGCTCATTGCATCGAAATCGGACTCCCCGCCCTTGTAAATCCAGCGCAGCACCTGCCTGGCGCGGAACGGCTTCTCGCCATGTTCCGCGAACCATGCAGTCAATTGCGCCACATCAAAGTCGAGGAGATTTTGTTGCATCTACGTCATTACTTAGCGGGAATAAACATTCAGCGCAGGGAAGAAATACGCAATTTCCACTGCCGCCGTTTCAGCCGCATCCGAGCCGTGCACCGCATTCGCGTCGATGCTGTCGGCGAAGTCCGCGCGGATCGTGCCCTTGTCGGCCTTCTTCGGATCGGTCGCGCCCATCAGGTCACGGTTTTTCAGGACTGCGCCTTCGCCTTCCAGCGCCTGCACCATCACCGGGCCGGAAATCATGAAATTGACCAGGTCGTTGAAGAATGGCCGGGCAGCATGCACGGCATAAAAGCCTTCCGCTTCGGCGCGCGACAATTGCACCATGCGCGCGGCGATGATCTTCAGGCCGGCGTTCTCGAAACGGGTGTAAATCTGGCCGATGACATTCTTGGCCACGGCATCGGGTTTGATAATTGACAGGGTACGTTCAACAGCCATGCTACATTCTCCAGACAAAAGTTAATAAAAAACGGCTTGGCATTCTATCAGGCTTTGCTTGCGCTGTCGCAGCCGGCAAGCCTTGCGATACGTGGAATGCGTTGTGCCTGGACTGCATTGATTCAGTCCGACAAGCCCAACGAAATGCCCGCCTCGTCAGCGCTCACCTGGTATTCGGCCGCAACCGCCACACCCGGTATGCACACCAGTTCTTCGCCGCAATACAGCAGCGGCAGCCGGTCGCGCTGCCAGGGCGGGACGTGGTGTTCCTGCAGCAGGTTCTTCAGGGTACGCGTCGCCGCATGCGGATCGGGGCGCAGGGTTTCGCCGCCGCTGCGCAGGCGCAACGTCACCGGCGCGCACCGCAGCTTCGCCAGACTGACGCCTGCACCCTGAATTTGGTTGAGGCACAGCCGTGCAGCCAGCGCAGGCCACTCCAGTTCGGCTTCGCCGCGCCACGGCAACACAAGGCTCCGGTCGAATTCGCCCAGGGCGCGCAGCACATGCACCCTGCCCTGATAGCGGCGCACCTGCCAGTCGCCATAGGCGATGCACACGAGTGCATCCTCCCGCGCACCGCACAGTTGCTGCAGCATATCGTCGAGTTGCACGGTTTGCGGCATCGGCGCGCCGATGCTATGCAGGAACCAGCGCAGCAGGTTTTTCGCGCGCGGCTGGCTCAGCGCCTGCAAGGTCGCGACGGCCAGCGTATCAGTGTGGATCGCCTGCGCGGCATCCAGCCGCGCCAGGTCGTCGAGCAGTACGCCAGCCTCGGCGAAATGCTGGGAGCTGCGCGCCAGGGTATCGCGGCAGGCGGGGAATCTTTCACCCAGCAACGGCAGCACGCGATGGCGCAGAAAGTTGCGCGGGTAGCTGTCGTCGGCGTTGCTTTCGTCCTCTATCCATTGCAACTGGTGTGCTGCGGCATAGTCGAGGATTTCCCGGCGCGAACAGTGCAATAACGGACGCAATAAATTGGGCGAACCCTCGCGATCGGCGAGCAACGGCCGCTTCGACTGGCTCAGGACAGGCATGGCCGCCGCACCCTTGACACCCGCGCCGCGCAGCAGTTGCAGCAGCAGGGTTTCGGCCTGGTCGTCGGCGTGATGCGCGAGTGCAACGAAGTCGCACGCCTGCCTGGCGAACGCCGCATGGCGCAGCTTGCGCGCCGCCGCTTCGATGCCGTGTTTACGCAGCGGGGCGATGTCCACCGGTTCGATATGCAGGGGAATGGCGTACTGCACGCAGAGTCCGGTACAGAAATCCGCCCATGCATCGGCATTTTGGCTGATGCCGTGATGGACGTGCAATGCGGAAAGCCGCCAGGAAAAACGCGGCGCGAGCTGGTACAGCAGGTGCAGCAACACCACGGAGTCGACCCCGCCGCTCAGGCCGATCAGGATGGAGCTGTGCGCGGGAACCAGCGGCGCGAGGCGCGCAGCGACACGTTCGGTGAGATGATGGCCTGTCAAGAAATGTCCTTTGCAAACATTTTTGCGTAGGGGCATATGGCAATACGCCCTTGGTAGGCCCTACGGCACTGTCCTTTCAACCTCAACAAGGGCGTATTGCCATACGCCCCTACAGTGCAACTTCCTTGAATTTTCCATAACTCATCAGGCGGTTGAAGCGATCCTGCAACAGGCTGGCCGTCGGTTTGTTCTGAACAGTTTTCAGCGCATCCTGCAACGCCTTCTTCACGCTCTGCATGGTCGCCGCATAATCACGGTGCGCGCCGCCCAGAGGTTCGCTGATGATCTTGTCCACCAGCCCCAGCGTC
>JAUYGW010000004.1 GCA_030690245.1 Gallionella sp.
GCTGACCGAGGGCAAGCCGAAACTGACCTCGGTCGTTCCGCTGGACGGATTCGACGCAGGTGTAGTGCTGTGGCTGGGTGCCAGCCTGGAGCGCGCCAGCGAACACCCGCTGGCGGCGGCCATCGTCAATGGCGCGCAGGAAAAAGGCATCACACTCACGGCGGTGAGCGAGTTCCGCTCGATCACCGGCAAGGGCGTGACGGGTAGCGTCGAAGGTAGAGTGGTCGCGCTGGGCAACCTCAAACTGTTCGAGGAGTTGCAGATAGCTGCGGGCGAATTGCCCGCACGCGCCGAGGTGTTGCGCGGCGACGGCCAGACGGTGATGCTGCTCGCGATCGACGGCAAGGCGGCGGGATTGATCGGCGTGGCCGACCCGGTCAAGGCGTCCACGGCGGAAGCGATCCGCGCGCTGCACGAGGAAGGCGTGCAGGTGATCATGCTGACCGGAGACAACCGCATCACGGCGGAGGCAGTGGCGAAAAAATTGGGCATCGACCGTATCGAGGCGGAAGTGCTGCCCGAGCAGAAGGCTTCCATCGTCAAGCAACTGCAGGCGCAGGGGCGCATCGTGGCGATGGCGGGCGACGGCATCAACGACGCGCCGGCGTTGGCGCAGGCGCAGGTCGGCATCGCCATGGGCACCGGCACCGACGTGGCGATGGAAAGCGCGGGCATCACGCTGATCAAGGGCGACCTCACCGGCATCGTGCGCGCCGTGCGTCTGTCGCGAGCGACCATGAAGAACATCCGCCAGAACCTGTTCTTCGCCTTCATCTACAACGCGCTCGGCATTCCGGTCGCGGCGGGCGTGCTTTACCCGGTTTTTGGTTTGTTGCTCTCGCCAATGATCGCCGCCGCCGCGATGAGTTTCAGCTCGGTGTCGGTGATTACGAATGCGCTGCGGCTGCGCCGCACTTCACTTTAAGGAGACTGCCTGACTTGGCTGCAAAAACTTTAATCGGCGGTGCATTGTTTGCCGGGTTTTACTTGTTTTTTCTAACCGCGCTGGAAATAATGGCTCCAGGCTACATCGCGCGGGCGTGAAATCTTCCGGCGCTCAACGGTGTAATGGTTGGCGCTTTCCCGATCGAAGAGCTATTGTTCGGCCTTGGTATTGGGGCGTATTGGAGCGGGGTGTATGAGCATCTTGCCTGGCATCACAGCTCTTGATTGGCGGGCTGGAATTACGGTGTATTGAATTACATTAAAGGAGAGTCATCATGTACGAAATGGTCAAAGACCCAGTTTGCCATATGCAAGTCGCATCTACATCATTTGCCACGGAATACGAAGGCTGCTATTACGCATTCTGTTCGGCGCAGTGCCGGGAACGGTTTATGGCGACGCCACACTTATATATCGGCTTTCCCGGGAACCCCGCACCTGCGCAGGAGGGGAAGAAAGTCATCAAGCGCCGCCACCTGTTGCTGTCGGCACCGCTCGATGCGATGCAGGCGGAGCAGGTAAAGCTCGCATTGCTCGAGATGATGGGGGTGGACGAGGTCAGCATCGAAGGGGACAAGATCGAAATCCAGTATGACCTCATCCAGGCGACAGCCGAACAGATTGCGGACAGGCTGGCGTCGATCGGAACCGATCTCGGCGGAGACTGGATGGATCGCCTCAAACTGGCGTTTATCAACAACCTGGAAGAAATCGAGATCAGCAGCCTTCAGGTCGATGGCAGGATGCGTTATCCGCTAACGAACGGGAATGCGCTCGATTGACGGTTTGTAGCCCGGTACGGGCTGTTGGTTTCATCGGCAAGGCACCATGCGTTTATCCATAAACCGGGGGTTCAACCATGAAATATGTACCCAGTCTTCCCCCGCCGGTGACCAGTGCGCGAGCCGAGTTGAGAGTGGAGGCGCTGACCGGCATCAAACCGGCCAGGCCGGTCAAGGCGCGCACCCGACCACCCCCGACCTTGCAGCCGCATGAGCGGCATGTAGCACCTCCCGAGGTCGCCGGGAAAGAGGAGGCCGCCGGGAAGGAAGAGAAGCGGCACGATCCGCACGTTCACGGGGAGCGCCGGCTTTATTGCCGCCGCCTCGAACGCCTGCCTATGCTGGTCGAGTTGCGCTCTGAAATAGATCGGCGCCGGCGTAACCAGAGGGCGAGCGATATAGCGGAACATATCGATGTGGAAGTCTAGGGGCTGCCCTATTCCCTGCCGCCTTCCAGCTTGCAAAAGTTGCGCTTCAAGGTTGAATCAGCGAAAATTCGGCAAGTAAGTCTGGATCAAATCCGTCTTTGGCAAACCGCCGCATCAAACCGCGCAGGCGCGCGGCCTGCAATATTTCATTTCATCCATCTGGCACAGCCGCTTCATACAAATCATGACAATTTCAGAACAGTGGCATACCTTTACCGCAGCACCCCACCGCGTCATGTTCCTGGGAGGCGCGCTGCAATCCATCGCCGTGATGTTGTGGCTGCTCGTGGAAATGGCGACACGCTATGGCGTAGCCGGCTACCCGATGGACTGGCCTGTTTTGCCCGGCGCCGTACATGGCTACCTGATGATTTTTGGCCTGTTTCCGTTTTTCATTTTCGGTTTCCTGATGACCACTTACCCGCGCTGGATGAACGGCAAGGAAATCCCGGCGCGGCGATATGTGCCCGCCTTTGTGCTGCTCATGCTGGGGACTGGCGGGTTTTATGCCGGGCTGATGACGAATCGCATCGTGCTGCTGGTTGCTGTTTTTGCCACGCTGGCCGGTTGGGGGGTGGCGCTGTACGCGCTGTTGCGCGTATTGCTCGAATCGCAGCATCCGGATAAGCGCCACCCGCAAATGATTTTTATCGCGCTGAGCATGGGCTGGTGCAGCCTGGCTGCCTATCTGGTCTGGCTAGGGAGCGACAATGCGGCCTGGCTGCGCTTCGCCCTGCAAGGCGGGCTGTGGTTTTTCCTGCTGCCGGTATTCGCCAGCGTCGGTCACCGCATGATCCCCTTCTTCACCAGCACTGCGCTGCCGCAGCACCTCGTGACGCGCCCGCAATGGGCATGGTGGACCATGCTGGCGGCCAGCGTGACGCACGGCCTGCTTCAGCTCGCCGATGCCGCTGCATGGCTATGGGTAAGCGACGCGCCGCTGGCTGCTGCGGCTTTCTATTTGACCTATGTCTGGGGACTGCGCCGCAGCCTGAGCATCACGATGCTCGGCGTGCTGCATATCGGCTTTGCCTGGATAGGTGTTGCCATGCTGCTGTCCGCCGTGCAAAGCCTGGTGCCATTCTTCAGCCACGGCACGATGTTCATCTGGGGGCTTGCGCCGCTGCACGCGCTGACCATCGGTTGTTTTACGACGCTGCTGATCGGCATGGGCACACGCGTCACGCTGGGGCATTCCGGCCTGCCGATGCAGGCGGATACCAAGGTCAAGCTGATGTTTACCGGAATCCAGCTCGCCGCATTGCTGCGCGTGCTGGCGGACATGCTCCCGGCGCAGGCCATGCACTGGCTGTATTTTGCCGCGGCTGCGGCCTGGCTGGCGTGTTTTGTGCCGTGGGCGTCACGCTATCTGCCGATCTACTGGCGGCCGCGTGCGGATGGGAAGGCCGGTTAGCGCGCCTTCACTGATGGAAAAGCCCCGTCGCTTGCGCAAACGGAATCTTGCCCGCATCATGATGGCCGTTCCTCAATCTTTGCAGAACAGACTGCCTGAAAGCGGCAAATGTTTTTTTCAAGCCTGCATCGGGCAAAACCGGCTCAATAAACCGCCGATCAGCAATCTGCGCTGCAATTGAGGCTTCCTAACCGGGCAGCGGCAAGCCACTTTACGAAAATCGGCAAGAGACTTACATGGTTGCAGTATTGAAACTTCAGGAAAAAATCACCGGCCTGCTGGTGTTCTATTTTCTCGTTGCGCTGGTCGCCATCGGTTCGACGCTGTATGTGTCCTGGCGGCTGGAGGGCGCGCGGCGGCGATTAACGATGCCGGCAGCGAGCGCATGCGTTCGTACCACATCGCTTTCCTGCTTGCCCAGCAGGTGCAGCAACCTTCGGCCGAATTGCGGCGCGATATTGAAGCGAAGGTTGCACAGTTCGAGAAAGTCCTGTCCGACCTTGATCGTGGCGATCCGCGGCGGCCGCTTTCGCTGCCCAAGGACAAGGAGGTGCGTGCCCAGATGAGCAAATTGCACCAGATCTGGCAGGCCGATATCAATCCTCGTATCCAGCGCATACTCGACACCCCGCAACGGTCGGAACAGGAAAAATTACTGGCGGAGTACCGGCCCGTCGTGGAAAGTTTCGTCGGCAACATAAACGGCCTGGTGGAAATGGTGGAAACCAGCAATGCCCGTGCCACCATGCTGCTGCGCACCTTCCAGATCGGGCTGGTGAGTCTGGCGTTTATCGGCACGGTATTGCTGATGAGCATGTTTTCGCTGATGGTGGTGCGCCCTGTCAACCGCTTGCGGGAGGGCATCCGGCGCATGAGCAAGGCGGATTTCGGTGTGCGCCTGCAGTTCACCAAACGGGACGAATTCGGCGAGCTGGCCGAAGGCTTCAACCAGATGGCCGACAAGTTGCAGGATCTTTATGCCACGCTGGAACAGCGGGTGGAAGAAAAATCCCGTAGCGTCGAGATGAAGAACCGCGAACTTGCGGCGCTCTACGATGTGGCCGCATTCCTTAATTCTTCGACGGCAACGGAACCCCTGTGCGGTATCGTGCTGGACAAGCTGTCTGCCCTGATCGGCGCGCGCGACGGTGTGGTGCGGCTGGTCGATGCCAAGGGGGAACAAATGCAAATTGTTGCCTCGCGCGGAGTTTCAAAATCATTCCTCGCCGAGGAGAATTGTATCGCTGTCGGCAACTGCCTGTGCGGAGAGGTGGCGCGTGACGGCATTGCGGTCAGCTCCGATTTTTCCTTCATGTCGCAACCGATCTCGCAACCGATGCCGGAGCATGCATGCAAGCGGGACGGCTTTCAGGCGGTGGTGGCGGTTCCGATCCGTTCCAAGCAGCGGGTGATGGGCATGCTCAACCTGTTCTTCGATACCCCGCGCATCTTGCCGCCGTCGGAAATCCGCCTGCTGGAGTCGGTGGGACAACATCTCGGCATCGCCATCGAAAACCAGCGGCTGGTCGCGCGTGAAAAGGAAATGGCGGTATCGGAGGAGCGCAACCTGCTGGCGCAGGAGCTGCACGATAGCATCGCCCAGTCGCTCGCCTTCCTGAACATCCAGGTACAGCTGTTGCGCAATGACCTGCAACAGGAGCAGACAGCCACCGCGTTGCAGGGGCTGGAGCAGATACGCGAAGGGGTGCAGGAATGCTATGACGATGTGCGCGAGTTGCTGGTGCATTTCCGCACTCGGGTCGGCAACGCGGATCTGGAAACTGCCGTGCGCAGCGCGCTGGAAAAGTTCGAGGGGCAAACCGGTATTAGCACTGTCTTCTCGCATCGCGGATCAGTGCCGGATCTTCCGCCGGAGCATGTGCTGCAGGCGATGCACATCGTGCAGGAATCGCTTTCCAATGTGCGCAAGCACGCCAAGGCGAGCCGCGTTGACGTGGAACTCGTCTGTGACGGAGAATGCGCGCTCTATATTAATGACAACGGCATCGGCTTCGATTCCGCGCATGATGCCGGCGATACTCATGTGGGGCTGAGCATCATGCGCGAGCGGGCGCACCGCATCGGCGCCGAGTTGGTGCTGGAATCGGAACCCGGACAGGGCACGCGGGTGCGCCTTGTCCTGACACACAGGAGAGACTCTGGAGTATGAAACCGATACGCATTTTGATCGTTGATGACCACACGCTGCTGCGCAGCGGCATCAAGCTGGCCTTGCAGCGGCACGAAGGATTCGAGGTGGTGGGCGAGGCCGGCGACGGGCTGGAAGGCATCAAGCGCGCCAAACAACTCAAGCCTGACGTGGTGCTGCTCGATCTGCATATGCCCGGCACCAGCGGGCTGGAAGCATTGCGCGTGCTTGTGGAAGATGTGCCGGAAACGCAAGTTGTCATGCTCACCGTTTCGGAAGATGCCGAAGACCTGCTGGAAACGCTGCGTGCCGGGGCGCGCGGTTACCTGCTGAAAAATATCGATACCGAGTTCCTGCTGGAGTCGATCCGGCGCGCAGCGCATGGCGAATCGGTGATGTCACCGCAAATGGCCCACAAGCTGGCCGATTCGCTGCGTGCCCCGCCCAAGGAGAGTGCCGCCGTGGTGGATGTCAATCCGGGCAAGCTCTCGCCGCGCGAACGGGAAATCATCGTCATGCTCGCCCACGGCGCCAGCAACAAGGAAATCGCGCGCGTGCTCAATCTGTCGGAATCCACCATCAAGATTCATGTGCAGGGCATCCTGCGCAAGCTCAACATCGCCAAACGCGTACAGGCAGCCGTGTATGCGGTGGCGCATGGCCTTATTTAGCCCAAGCCGGAACAAAGCCCGTGTATCCGGGGATGAAGCCCCGATGTCCCGGATTCCGCTATCGCTATCCGGGCTACGAATCTGATAGGGTTTGCCATCATTTTTATCATTCTCACGCGTAACCAGCCACTTTTACCGGCACGCCATTAATCGCGACGCAGAGCGCACAGGTTTCATTCCCACGCGGAGCATGGGAACAGCATCCAATCCGCAAACCTCCTACCTACCCGAAAGAACTAGTTCTTTTTCCTCGTTTGGCTTGTACTTCAGAAGAATGGGCACGCTACCTGTGCAAGCCTATTCTTCAGGCATACGTTAACCCCAAAGGGGAATCACCGTGGCATCGCAAAAATACAAGGCCTGGTCGGTAGTGATTATGAGCACCGTGGCATTTACGGTGTGTTTCATGATCTGGATGATGTTCGCGGTGATCGGTATCCCGATCAAGCAGACGCTGGGGCTGAACGAGACCCAGTTTGGCCTGCTGATCGCGATGCCGGTTCTCACCGGATCCCTGATCCGCCTGCCGCTCGGCATGCTGACCGACAAGTTTGGCGGGCGCATCGTGTTTTTCATCCTGATGATTTCCACCGTTATTCCGATTTACCTGATCTCCTTCTGTACCGAGTATTGGCATTACCTCTTTACCGGATTGTTCGTCGGCGTGGCCGGCGGCTCGTTCACGGTGGGCATCGCCTACTGCGCGCGCTGGTTCCCGAAGAACCAGCAAGGCCTGGCGATGGGGATCTTTGGCGCGGGTAATACCGGCGCGGCGGTGACCAAGCTGGTGGCGCCGCTGATTGTGGTGGCTTACGGCTGGACGATGGTGCCGCAGGTTTATGCGGTGCTGATGCTGGTCACCGCAATCGCGTTCTGGTTTTTCACCTTTACCGATCCGTCCCATGTGGCGGGCAAGAGCGTGTCGATCCGTGAGCAGCTTGAAGTGCTCAAAGACCCCACGGTGTGGAAATACTGCCAGTATTACTCCATCGTGTTCGGCGGCTATGTGGCGCTGGCGTTGTGGATGACCAAGTACTACATCAGCGAATACGGTTTCGACCTCAAGACGGCGGCTTTGCTGGCTGCCGCATTCAGCATTCCGGGAGGCGTGTTGCGCGCGTTGGGCGGCTATTTTTCCGACCGGTTCGGTGCGCATACCATCACTTGGTGGGTGATGCTGGTGTCGATGGTCTGCCTGTTTGTCCTGTCCTTCCCGCACGCCGAATTCACCATCAAGACCGTGACCGGCCCGGCCACTTTTAATGTTGGGCTCGACGCGACCACCTTCACCGTCATCATGTTCACCCTGGGTATCGCTTTTGCGATAGGCAAGGCATCGGTATTCAAATACATCTCCGATGATTACCCGCGCAATATCGGTGTGATTTCCGGCATCGTGGGGCTGGCCGGCGGTATGGGCGGGTTTTTGCTGCCGATCATGTTCGGCGCGCTGGTGGATCTGACGGGGATTCGCTCCTCCTCCTTCATGCTGATGTTCGGCATTGTGTGGGTCTCACTGATGTGGATGTACTGGACCGAAGTGCGGACGCTCGACAAGGCGGCGGGCGAGAATAAAAAATTAGTAGATACACTCGAGTAAACGGCTACCGAATTTCAATGCTATCGAATTTTAATAAAAGGAGAATTTGAGTCATGGCTAACAAGAAAGAACAACGCGGGGCGGCGGGCGCAGAAGGCTCAGCCGTCTACAGTTCCGCCGATATCGAGAAGTGGGATGTCGAGGACAATGCCTTCTGGGAATCGAAGGGCAAGAAAATCGCCAGCCGTAACCTGTGGATATCGATCCCGAGCCTCTTGCTTGGCTTCGCGATCTGGTTGATGTGGGGCATCATCACGGTGCAGATGATCAACCTCGGCTTTCCCTTCAAACCTGCGGAATTGTTCACCCTGACCGCCATCGCCGGGCTGATGGGCGCGACTTTCCGTATTCCCGCGTCGTTCTTCATCCGCCTCAGCGGCGGGCGGAATACAATCTTTCTGACTACCGCGCTGCTGATGATCCCGTGTATTGGAGCGGCCATCGCGCTGCAGGACAAGACCACGCCGCTATGGGTGTTCCAGATATTGGCATTCCTGTCCGGCATCGGCGGCGGCAATTTCGCCTGTTCGATGTCCAACATCAGCGGCTTCTACCCGAAGCGGCTGCAGGGCACCGCGTTGGGTCTTAACGCCGGGCTGGGCAATTTCGGCGTGACCACGATGCAGATTCTGATCCCGCTGGTGATGACCGCCGGTATTTTCGGTACGATGGCGGGTGAGCCGATGACCTTGATCAAGGACTCTGGCTGGATTCTGGGTAAGATTCTTGCAGGCACGCCCACCTTCATTCAGAACGCCGGCTTCGTCTGGCTGCTGGCATTGATTCCGCTGGCTTTCATCGGTTTCTTCGGCATGAACAACCTGCTGCCGCTATCGCCAAATTATGGCGGCACGCTGGCTGGCTTCGCCAAGATCCTGTACCTGTGGCTGCTGACCTGCATCGTCGGCGCCGTCGGGCTCTACCTGTATCTTCCGGCGCCGACCGGCCTCGGCCTGCTCAACATGTGGGTGGCGTTGCCGCTGATCATGATCGCCATGTTATTCGTAATGAAGCTCGCGGCGTTCGGCGAGATGAAGGCGGGCATCAACAAACAGTTTGCCATCTTCAGCAACAAGCATACCTGGTCGATGTCCGCGCTCTACGTCGTGACCTTCGGTTCCTTCATCGGCTTCTCGATGGCCTTGCCGTTGTCCATCACGGTGATCTTCGGTGTGCAGCATGTGATTGATCCGGCAACCGGTTTGATGGCGCATACCCTGAAGAACCCCAACGCACCTTCCGCGCTGACCTATGCCTGGATCGGCCCGTTCGTCGGTGCGTTGATCCGCCCGGTGGGCGGCTGGATTGCCGACAAGGTTGGCGGCTCTATCGTCACCCAGATCATTTCGGCGGTGATGGTGGTGGCTTCCGCCGCGGTGGGTTACGTGATGTTGCTGGCCTACAAGTCGGCGACACCGGAAGAATATTTCATGATTTTCATGGTGCTGTTCGTGGTGTTGTTTGCCGCTACCGGATTGGGCAACGGCTCCACCTTCCGCACCGTGGGCGTGATTTTTGACCGTGCGCAGGCAGGCCCGGTGCTCGGCTGGACTTCCGCCGTGGCCGCTTACGGCGCGTTCATCGCACCGGTGGTGATCGGCGGGCAGATCAAGGCTGGCACGCCGGAAAACGCGATGTATGGATTCGCAGTGTTCTACGCTTTATGCCTCTTTTTGAACTGGTGGTTTTACTTGCGTAGCGGCGCTGAGATCAAGAACCCGTAATGGGCTTTATGTAGGGCGGGATGGCCTCGTTGAGGTCAACCCGCAAAATGATGGCTGGTTACGGGCTTGAGAGCAAAATCCCCTGAGCCGGAAAGTTTGAATAAAATTTTTATACAGGAGTAGAAAAAAACATGAGTCACTTTCTCGATCGATTGAAGTATTTTGTAGGCAGCAAGGACAAAGAGTCTTTCTCCAATGGCCACGGCATCGTCACTAACGAGGATCGCCAGTGGGAATCTGCTTATCGCGGCCGTTGGTCGCATGACAAGGTCGTGCGCTCCACACACGGCGTGAACTGTACCGGTGGTTGTTCCTGGAGAATTTTTGTCAAGAACGGCCTGGTCGCTTACGAAATGCAGCAAACCGACTATCCGCGCACTCGCGAGGATTTGCCTAACCATGAACCGCGCGGCTGCCAGCGCGGCGCTTCCTTCTCCTGGTACCTGTATAGCCCGCACCGGATCAAGCATCCGCTGATTCGCGGCCGCCTGCTCGACCTGTATCGCGCCGAACGCAAGACCGGCAAGGACCCGGTCGAAGCATGGGCCGCAATTCAAGCCGACCCGAAGAAACGCTTGTCATACGTCGGCGTGCGCGGGCTCGGCGGTTTTGTCCGCACCAAATGGGATGAAGTGAACGAAATCATTGCCGCCGCCAATATTTACACCATCAAGAAATGGGGCCCGGATCGTATTTTCGGTTTCTCGCCGATCCCGGCCATGTCGCAAATTTCTTACGCATCCGGTGCGCGCTATCTTTCCCTGATCGGTGGTGTCTGCGGTTCGTTTTACGACTGGTACTGCGACTTGCCGGCAGCCTCCCCGCAAACCTGGGGTGAACAGACCGACGTGCCGGAATCGGCCGATTGGTACAACTCCACCTACATCATCGTCACCGGCTCCAGCTTGCCGACCACGCGCACGCCGGATGCCCATTTCGCCGTCGAGGCGCGCTACAACGGCACCAAAATTATTGCGATGAGCCCGGACTATGGCGAACATGTCAAGCTTGCCGACCTGTGGATGCCGGTCAACCCCGGCTGCGATACAGCCGCCTTCCTGGCGATGGGGCATGTCGCGCTGAAAGAGTTTTACATCGACAAACAGGATCCGTATTTCCAGGAATACGCCCGCAAGTACACTGACTTGCCGATCCAGGTGACTTTGCGCAAGCAAGGTGACGCCTATGTGTCTGACCGCTGCCTGAATGCTGCCGATTTTGCCGGCAACCTTGGCGAAACCAATAACCCTGAATGGAAAACTATCGTTTATGACGAAAAGACCAAGGCATTTGTTGCGCCAATCGGCTCCATCGGTATCCGCAGGGGCGAGGAAGGTAGATGGAATTTGCTGCCGAAGAATGCCGCCAATCAGGAGGAAATCCATGCCGAACTGACCTGTATCGACAGCAAGGATGCAATCGTATCGGTCGGCTTCCCGCACTTCACGCCAGGCGAAGACGAGTTGCTGTTCCGCAACGTGCCAGTGCGCAAGCTGAAGCTGGCCAATGGTGAAGAAGCTCTGGTTACTTCCGTATTCGACATGCAGGTTGCGCAATACGGTATCGACCGTGGTTTGGGCGGACCCAATGTCGCCCATGACTATAACGATGCCAACGTGGCCTATACACCGGCATGGGCAGCCAAGGTCTGTAATGTCAAGGCCGCAGATCTGGAACGCACCGGGCGTGAATTTGCGATGAACGCGGCGCAAACCCACGGCAAATCGATGGTTATCATGGGTGCGGCAATTAACCACTGGTACCACAATGACATGACGTACCGGAGCGTCATGAACCTGCTGCATATCTGCGGTTGCGTCGGCCAATCGGGCGGCGGCTGGGCGCACTATGTGGGCCAGGAAAAACTGCGTCCGCAAGCCGGCTGGGCGCCGATTGCCTTCGCGCTTGACTGGCATCGTCCGCCGCGCCACATGAATTCCACTTCCTATTGGTATTTTCACACCGATCAGTGGCGCTACGAAACCCTCAAGGCGGAAGACATCACCTCGCCTGCCGGCAAGAACAAGAACGCAAAAGAAGGCTATTCGATCGCCGACTATAACGTCTCAGCGGTTCGTATGGGCTGGTTGCCGGGCTTTCCTCAATGGAACACCAATCCGCTCGATCTGGTGGACGAAGCCATCAAGGCCGGCGCCACCGACGAGGCCAGCATCGGCAAGCATGTTCTCGGGAAGCTCAAGTCAAAAGAGATGGATATCTCCTTCGCCGACCCAGACGCTGAAGCCAACTGGCCGCGCAATATCTTCGTGTGGCGCGGTAACCTGATCGGTACTTCGGGCAAGGGGCAGCAGTACTTCCTGAAACATCTGCTGGGCGCGCAAAACAACGTGTTGCAGGAGGGTGGGGACGGAAACCACAATAAGCTGATCAAATGGCATGATGAGGGCCCCGCAGGCAAGCTGGATCTGTTTGTGGATATCAACTTCCGCCTCAACTCTACCGGCGCTTACTCGGACATCGTACTGCCGACTGCAACCTGGTACGAGAAGAACGACCTGAACACCACCGATATGCACCCCTTTATTCACCCGCTGTCGGAGGCCGTGTCGCCGGGCTGGGAATCCAAGTCCGACTGGCAGATTTTCAAGGAACTCGCCAGGGTCTTCTCGGGTATGGCTGGAAAGCATCTCGGCATACGCAAGGATATCGTTTCCCTTCCGATGCAACACGATTCGCCGCTCGAAATGGCGCAGCCGTTTGGCCAGGTGAAAGAGTGGTACAAGGGCGAATGCGAGCCGATCCCAGGCAAGACCGCGCCACTGCTCAAGCTGGTGGAGCGCGACTATGGCAGCATTTACAACAAATACATCGCGATCGGCCCGTTGATGGTCACGCTGGGCAACAACGTCAAGGGACTCGACTGGAACACCGAAGCGGAATACGAGGAACTCAAGCTGTGCAATTACACGGTGAAAGTACCCGGCGTATCCTATGGCATGCCGTCCCTGGAAGAAGATATCTACGTGTGCGATTCAATCATGCGTATGGCACCTGAAACCTGCGGCGAAGTGGCGCATAAATCGTGGTCTGCGTTGTCCAAGAAAACCGGCATCTCGCATCACCATTTGTATGCTGCCCGTCAGGAGGACAAGATCACGTTCCGCGACATCCAGGTTCAACCGCGCAAGATCATTACCGCACCAACCTGGTCCGGCATTGAATCCGAGCATGTGTCCTATACCTCGTGCTACACCAACATCCATGAGCATATCCCGTTCCGCACCCTGACCGGCCGTGCCCATTTCTACCAGGATCACGAGTGGTTCCAGGACTTCGGCGAGACTTTCTGCACCTTCCGTCCGCCGCAGGATCTGAAGTCATTCAAGAACGTGCCGGCGCAGATCCTGAAGAAGCCGCACCTCAAGCTCAGGATGCTCACGCCGCATGGCAAGTGGGGGATCCATTCGAGCTATCAGGATACGTTGCGCATGCTGACGCTGTTCCGCGGCGGACCCCATATCTGGGTTTCCGAAATTGACGCCAAGCAGATCGGGCTGAAGGATAACGATTGGGTGGAGCTGGTCAACAGCAATGGAACCTCCATGTGTCGTGTGGTGCTTTCGCAGCGCATTCCGCGCGGTACATCGGTGATGCACCACTCCCAGGAGATGCACATAAATAACCCGGGATCGGTTACCACCAACAAACGCGGCGGCACCCACAATGCGACGACCCGCATCATCATGAAGCCGACCAACATGGTGGGCGGCTATGTGCAGCTGGCCTATAGCTTTAATTACTACGGCACGGTGGGATGCAACCGCGATACCGAGATCATCATGCACAAGGTTGAGGAGCAGGATATCAAGTGGCTGGAAGCGCCGCTTACCCCGGAACGGGAAGCTCAACGCAACCCGGTCGGAATCGGCAAGCGCTGATCGTCACGTGAATTAGGATAAATAGGAGAAACTCATGAAAGTACGTGCACAATTCGCATTCATCTTCAACCTGGACAAGTGTATTGGTTGTCACACTTGTTCGGTGACGTGCAAAAATACCTGGACCAACCGCAAGGGCGTGGAATATGTCTGGTTCAATAACGTTGAATCCAAGCCCGGTATCGGTTATCCAAAAAACTGGGAAAACCAGGAAAAATGGAAGGGTGGCTGGACGCTGGTCAACGGCAAGCTGGAGCTCAAATCCGGCGGGCGTTTATCGAAACTGATAAACATTTTCTCGAACCCGGATTTGCCGCAAATCGACGATTACTACGAGCCGTTCACCTATAACTATGCGCGCCTGCAAAACGCGCCGCTGTCCGAGGCAACGCCTACTGCCCGTCCGCTTTCGCAGATTACCGGTGAACCCATTGAAAAAATCCAATGGGGTCCGAACTGGGAAGACATGATGGGAGGGGAGTGGTCCGATCGCAACGTGGACAAGAACATGGATGGCGTCGGCAGGGATATCTATGGCCAGTTCGAGAAAACCTTCCATATGTACTTGCCGCGTATCTGCAATCACTGTCTGAACCCGGCCTGCGTAGCTTCCTGCCCGTCCGGCTCGCTCTACAAGCGCGAAGAAGACGGTATCGTGCTGGTCGATCAGGACAAATGCCGCGGTTGGCGTATGTGCATGAGCTCCTGCCCGTACAAGAAGGTGTACTACAACTGGGAATCCGGTAAGGCCGAAAAGTGCATCGCCTGTTACCCGCGCGTTGAAAACGGCCTGGCAACAATTTGTTCCGAAACCTGCGTCGGCCGTATCCGCTACAACGGCATCATTCTTTATGATGCAGACCGTATTTCGGAGTTGGCCAGCGTTACCAACGAGCAGGATCTGTATGAAGCGCAGTGCAGTATCTTCCTTGACCCCAACGATCCGAAAGTGATCGCCGCTGCTCAGGCAGAAGGCATCAACGAAGACTGGATCGCTGCGGCGCAGAAATCTCCCGTCTACAAGATGGCGATTGACTGGAAGATAGCCTTCCCGCTGCATCCGGAATTCCGCACGCTGCCGATGGTGTGGTATGTGCCGCCACTGTCTCCGGTGGCCAACGCGATCGATCAGGGTAAGCTGAAAACCATGCCTGATGGTGTGATTCCGATGTCTGGCGAGATGCGCCTGCCGGTCAAATATCTGGCCAACCTGATGACTGCCGGCAAGGAAGCGCCAATCGTGCTGGCATTGAATCGCATGATCGCGATGCGCAGTTACCAGCGCATGAAGCGTGTGGAAGGCGTAGTCAATACCAAGGCGCTGGAAGCGTGCGGTATGAACGAGGAAATGGCACAGGATATGTACCGCTACCTCGCGATTGCCAACTACGAGGACCGTTTCGTTATTCCTACCGGTCACGAGGAAGAGCGCCTGGACGATGCACATGGCTTCCAGGGTCAGAACGGCTTCACCTTCGGCAATGATTCTTCGACCGGTGTCAGCAAGGTCACGCTGTTCCCGCGCCGCCGCAAGGAATCCATGGAGCCGAGAGAAAAAGCTCCGATGGCGGCTGATAGCCCGTTTACAGGCGACCGCTAAGGGGAAAATCATGCAAATCTATAAAATTTTATCAGTGCTGCTGGAATACCCGGAAGAGGAGTTGATTGAAAGCCTGCCGGAAATCCGCTCGATACTCAATGACAGCACGGAAATTGATGCAGCGGAAAAGGTGGCCTTGCGGAAGTTTCTTGACTACCTGGTAAGCATGCCGCTGACTGAACTTCAGGCCTACTATGTGCGGACTTTTGATAGCACTCCGGAGCACAGCCTGCACCTGACACACCATTTATTCGGTGATGAAAGCGACAGGGAGCGTGGTCCGGCGCTGATCGACCTTGGGGAAATGTTTAAGGAGTATGGCGTAACAACGGTGACCAATGAGTTGCCGGACTACCTGCCATTGCTTCTGGAATTTGCTTCTCATCTGGAAGAAAACGAGGCGATGGTGTTCCTGTCCGATGTCAACAAGGTGTTGAATACGCTGATCGACAACCTGACCAAGGCTAACAGTCCCTACGCCGCACCACTTTCTATCATCGAGAGTCGTGCTACGTTGACTCGCCTGGCTGCTTAAACTTAAGGAGAATGAAATGCATGAGAACGTTTTTAGTTTACATAACCTGCTGTTCGGCGTGTATCCGTATGTCTGCCTGACGGTATTTATCATCGGCAGCTGGTTGCGCTTCGACCGCGAGCAATACGGCTGGAAAAGCGATTCCAGCCAACTGCTATCCAAAGGCTATATGCGTATGGCAAGCAACTTCTTCCATTTCGGTGTCCTCGCGATCTTCGGCGGCCACTTTGTGGGATTGTTGACGCCGCATTGGGTATTCCAGATGGTTATGGACGACATGTCGCACCAGTACGTCGCCATTACCGCAGGCACCATCTTTGGTCTTTCTGCGTTGTTTGGCGGCACTATCCTGTTTTTCCGGAGGTTCTTTAATCCGCGTATTTCGTTGACCAGCCGCTCCGCAGATAAATTTACCATTTTCTGGGTAATGTTTACGCTGATTCTTGGCCTGCTGACCATCCCGGTATCCATGGGCCATGCCGGCCACGGCGACCCGCGCGTGGTGACTGCCATGGCAGAATGGATACAGAGCATTGTTTATCTGTATCCAAACCCGCAATATCTGGAAGGGGTCGATACCATCTTCAAGCTGCACGTGCTGGCCGGCATGACGGTGTTCCTGATATTCCCGTTCACCCGTCTGGTGCATATCTGGAGCATGCCGTTCGGTTACATCGCACGCGCCTACCAGATCGTGCGCACGAAGCGGTTGAAGTATCAGGAAATCGACAGATACGACCTCGGTAAATCGCCGGAGCAGTAAGCTGCTTTGGGCAGTTCCGGCATTATTGTTTAGTTGTATTGTTATCCAGGGCGCGCTGTTCGACCGGTTGTTTACGGAAGGGCAGCGCGCCCTGCCCATATGGTGATCGCGTTATGCTTCGCACTGCGGCTTTGCGGTGTGGATCATCGGCTCATGTGCAATATTTATCAGTGACAACAAAACCCTATGAGCGACGTTAATATATTCCTGAAGGGCTTCAGGCGCTTCCAGCATCATTATTTTGACCGGAATCCGGAGTTGTTCGACCGCCTGATTACCGAAGGCCAGCGCCCAAGGGCACTGGTGGTGGCCTGTTGCGATTCGCGCTGCGACCCCGGGGTGCTGACCGACAGCGCGCCCGGCGACATGTTCGTGGTACGCAATGTCGCCAACCTCGTTCCACCGCACATCCAGGCGGCTTCCTATGCCGGCACCACTTCCGCGATCGCGTTTGCGATATGCAACCTGGGCGTGGAGCATGTCATCGTCATGGGCCATGCCCGATGTGGCGGTATTCGTGCGTTGATGGAGAACAAGTCACCCGGTTGCGACGAGGAACAACTCATCGCGAAATGGCTCGGGATCGCTGCGGATGCCCGGCAGCAGGTGTTGAAGGAGTTGCCGGACAAATCGCATGAAATCCAGACGCGCGCCTGCGAGCAGGCGTCCATACTCAAGTCGCTGGAAAACCTGATGTCCTACCCCTGGATCAGCCGGCGTGTCGACGAGGGCAAGCTGGCGCTGCATGGCTGGTATTTCGACATGGGAAATGGAACATTGATGCAGTATCACAGCGAAGCCGGGGAATTCCTCGTGGTCGAGCCGCATCCTGAAGGCAGCGCAGAGCATTCGGAAGAGCCTCCCGGGCAACCGCAACGCCTGTTTGAAAACTGGGAATCCAGCCCGCCGCCGTAAAGCAGCGGAAAATTTCCTGCCGCTGATTATCCTTAAATCAGCGGCAACCCTCAATATTTCACCATTGATCCTAAAAACCGCAGTTAGCCACAGATTTACACGGATACACACGGATACAGCAATACATTGCGGGGGTGTTGGCATTTAACCCAAATGGTGCAGGTAAAAGTTGATGCAACCCATTTTTCATCGGTGTCAATCTGTGTTCATCCGTGGCCCAATTGCGTTTTTCAGGTTGATGGAGAATTGGAACAGGAACCTATGCTTTACAGCTATGCCATCAAACGCGCCCCGTTTAACCGGGGCGTTTTGCTAACTTTTGGGCAAAACTGTTCACAGTTGCGCCGGAATCCAGTAAAGTGCCATCCCGTTCCTAACTGATAAGAGCAATAACATGAGTGTAAAAGGACAGCAACTGCAAGATCCATTTCTCAATGCGCTGCGTAAAGAGCATGTGCAGGTCGCGATTTACCTGGTGAACGGCATCAAGCTGCAAGGCCAGATCGAATCTTTCGACCAATACGTGGTGCTGCTGAAAAACACCATTACGCAAATGGTTTATAAGCACGCTATTTCCACCATCGTTCCGGCACGCGCGGTCAACATTCCTTACGAAGACGCTGCCGAATAATGCAGCAACAGCCCCCCGGCCCCGAGGCCGCAGTTCTGGTCAGCATTGATTTCGGCGAAAGCGACCACAGCGAGAGTTTGGAGGAGTTGCTTTTGCTGGCTGAAACTGCGGGTGTACGCACGCTGGCGGTTGTTCAAACCAAGCGGCAGCGTCCTGATGCCGCACTGTTTGCGGGCAGCGGCAAGGTGCAGGAAATCGCCGAACTCGTCGAACGCTTGGAAGCTCCGCTGGTCATCTTTAATCATGACCTTTCCCCCGCGCAGATGCGCAATCTGACCGCCAAGCTGAATACGCCCGATTCAAATGTACGAGTAATCGACCGGACCATGTTGATTCTGGATATTTTTGCGCAGCGCGCGCAGAGCCACGAAGGCAAGTTTCAAGTCGAGCTGGCGCAGCTCAAGTATCTCGCCACGCACCTGGTCGGCATGAATCAGGACATGGGGCAGCAAAAACATGCCGTCGGTGCGCGCGGCCCCGGCGAAACCAAGCTGGAGCTGGATCGGCGCAAGCTGGACAAACGCGTCCATCTGCTGAAAGACCGTCTTGAGAAGCTCAAGAAGCAGCGCGTGGTGCAGCGCCGCGCACGCAATCGTTCCGATGTGCTGTCGGTGTCCATCGTCGGTTACACCAATGCGGGAAAGTCCACGCTGTTCAACAGGTTGACCCGCGCCGATGTGTATGTGGCCGATCAGCTGTTCGCCACGCTGGATACCACCTCGCGCCGTATGTTCACCGAAGGGCTGGGCGAAATCGTGGTGTCCGATACGGTCGGCTTCATCCGCCATCTGCCGCATTCTCTGGTTGCGGCCTTCCGCAGCACTCTAGAGGAGACCGTGCAGGCCGATGTGTTGCTGCATGTGGTGGACGCCAACAATGCCAACCGCGACGACCAGATTGCCGAGGTCAACAAGGTGCTGGCGGAGATCGGTGCGGCGGATATTCCGCAGGTTCTGGCGTTCAATAAAATCGATTTGCAGGATATTCCGCCCAGCGTGCAGTACGACGATCATGGTAAAATTGCCCGCGTTTTTCTGAGCGCCAAAAGCGGCGCGGGGCTGGATGGTTTGCGGCTCGTCCTGGATGAGGCCAAGGCTGCGCGTCAGGCTGCTGAAGTACTTAAATCAAATCAAGAGTGAGTGAAAATTATGGGATTGAATGATCCGCAATGGGGTAAAAAGAACAGCGGCGGCCCGCCCGATCTGGAAGAGTTGCTGCGCAAGCTCAACACAAAAATCGCGGCCCTGATGGGCGGTAAAGGCGGCAAGGGCGGCGAAGTCAAACCCGGCGGCAATGAGCCAACAAAAGGCTTCGGCCCCGGCATCGGCTTGATCGTCGCAGTTGCCGCGCTGATCTGGCTGGGCAGCGGCTTTTACATCGTGGATGCCAGTCAGCGCGGCGTGGTGCTGCGCTTCGGCAAGCAGGTCGAAACGACCCAACCGGGCCCGCGCTGGCATTTGCCGTTCCCGGTTGAAACCGTGGAGATTGTCAATCTGAGTCAGGTCAGAACGGTGGAAGTCGGTTATCGCGACAACGTCAAAAACAAGATGCTGAAAGAATCGTTGATGCTGACCGAAGATGAAAACATCATCGACATTCAGTTCGCGGTGCAGTACTTCCTCAGCGACCCCGCCGACTATCTGTTCAACAACCGCATGCCCGACGAGAATGTGCGCC
>JAUYGW010000007.1 GCA_030690245.1 Gallionella sp.
CCCGACCGTGCGCTCCTCGATGATTTCCATGGGCGCGGCGAGCGAGCCGGCGCGCAGCAGCAGCGCGACATCGTTCGCTTCCTGGGTGGTCATGCGGCCGCTGATCTGCACCCGTCCGCCGCCGATTTCCGTGCGGATCACCGGGGCGGTGATGACTTCGCCCTTGCCTTTCTCGATGAGCAGGATGGCCATGCGCTTGCCGACGTTCTCGCGCGTCACGTCGCGGAAGATGCGAGCTCCCGTGGCGTCCAGAGTGAGGAACACCGCCGGCTCCTGCGTCTGATTGTCGAACCCGGGCTGCGCGTCGGTCAGCCGGTCGCCCGTCAGCACCACCTGCCTTCTCACCAGCAGCGCCTGACCGTTGCGCTCGATGTAGAACTCGTCACCCAACGGGACCTGTCCCTGGCGTGCCGCATCAAGGGCCGCGGCATTCATGTTCTCTTCGTCCACCATGCGGATCTCGAGGGTCGCGGTGCGGCCCAGGATTTCCTTCGCCTTGGCGGTGTCCTGCACGCCGGGGAGCTGAACCACGACGCGGTCGGCGCCTTGCTGCTGGATCACCGGCTCGGCCACGCCCAGCTCGTTCACGCGGTTGCGCAGGGTCAGCAGGTTCTGCTGCACGGCTGAGTCCTGGATGCGCCGTTCGGCTTCCGGCTTGAGTGTCGCCTGCAACAGGAACTCACTGCCCTCCTCCTTGCTGCTCAGCGCATAGTCGGTGAAACGTTGCTTGAGTTCCGCTTCGCCCTTGCTGCGCGCGTCGGCATCGCGGAACTTCACCAGCAGCATATCGCCTTCGCGGCTGACGCCGGAATAAGCGATCTTCTGATCGCGCAACGCACTGCGGATATCGCCGGTCGCGGCTTCCAGCGCCTTGCCCAGCGCGGCTTTCATGTCAACTTGCAACAGAAAATGCACCCCGCCGCGCAAATCCAGGCCGAGATACATCGGCAGCGCATACAGGTCGGTCAGCCACTGCGGCGAGCGCGACAACAAGTTGAGCGCGACCATATAGTCTTCGCCCAACTGGCCGATCAGCACGTCCTTGGCTTTCAGCTGGTTATCGGTATCGGCAAAGCGCGCCTTGACGCTGTTGCCGTCCAGCGCGACCACTTCCGGATTGAGGCTGGCCGTCTTCAGGATTTTTTCCACGCGCTCCAGCAATGCGGCATCCGCCTTCAGGCTGGCGCGCAACGGCGATATCTGCACGGCGGGCGATTCGCCATAAAAATTCGGCAGGGTATAAATCAGCCCGGCCAGCAACACGGCCAGAATCAGCAGATATTTCCACAATGGATAACGGTTCATTGAAACCTCTTTGGATAAGGGACTGGGGGCTAGGGGCTGGGGACTAGGGCGCTGCGCATGGTTTTTCTAGTCCCCAACCACTAATCCCTCACTTGATGGACTTGATGGTTCCCTTGGGCAATACGGCCTGAATCGAGGACTTCTGCACCGTCACTTCGACGTTCTCGGCGAGTTCCACGCCTACGTATTGCTCGAATACTTTACTGATGCGCCCCAATTCGCCGCCACCCGTCACGACCTCGTCGCCGCGCTGCAACGCTTCGATCATGGCTTTTTGCTCCTTGGCGCGTTTGCTTTGCGGGCGCAGGATGAAAAAATAAAATACCGCGACCAGGACGACCAGCGGAAGAAAATCCATGATGCCGGCACCCTGCACCGGTGCGGCCGCTTCAGCATAAGCATTACTGATAAACATTATTCAATCTCCGAGGTTAAATCAAAAGGCGCGCATTCTAACACGAAGCGCGGGGTATCTTCACGCTCCCGCGCTGCGCAGCAGCCTGAAGCGCGCCACAAAAGCATCAAACGCATCCGCCTCGATGGCGGCGCGGATTTCGCCCATCAGGTCTTGATAATAATGCAGGTTGTGGATGGTGTTCAGGCGCGCGCCGAGGATCTCGCCGAGCCGGAACAGGTGGTGGAGGTAGGCGCGGCTGAAGTTGCAGCAGGTGTAACACTGGCAATCTTCGTCCAGCGGGCGGGTATCGAGGCGATATTGCGCATTCTTGATCTTGATGTCGCCGTGGCGGGTGAACATCATGCCGTTGCGCGCATTGCGCG
>JAUYGW010000016.1 GCA_030690245.1 Gallionella sp.
AGCGCAAAGCTCTTCAGCGTCACCCGGTGTTTCGGGCCCGTTTCACCCATGTCAAAGCTGCCTGCGGGAATGATGGCCAGCTCGGGGCAGTCCGGGCAATCGCGGAGAGGTGTTTCGGCTTGCGGGGCGCTGGGTTCGATCTTGCTGATGGCGGCAAGTTTTTCCTGTGCGGCGGCGGCATGGCTGCCGTTGGGGTATTTGTCGAGATAGGCCTGCACGGCCTGGGCGTTTCTTCCGGCCTGCGCCTGTTGCCAGAGCTGCTGTTCCTGCCGTGCGGCAATGGCGGCAAGCCTGTCCTGCATGGCGGCGGCATGGCTGCTGTCAGGGTATTTATCGAGATAGGCCTGTACTGTTCTGGCATCCTCGCCCGACTGCGCTCTTTGCCAGAACTCTTTTTCTTCGCGAACCGCCTGGCCGGTTTGGAGTTTTTGGATGCGGGCCTTTTCCTGGGCATTGATGTCCGCCCCCTGAGCGATCAGCAGTTCTGCAATATCCTTGTTTCCCCAAAGGGCCGCGATATTAAGGGTGTCGACTTTAGCGCCCTTGGCAATCAGCAGTTCGGCGACATCCTTGTGCCCCATAACGGCGGCGAAATAAAGAGGAGTGCCGCCATGTTTTTCCCTGGCATCGACGTCCGCGCCTCTGGCGATCAGCAGTTCGGCAACATCCTTGTGTCCCGAAATGGCGGCGAAATGAAGAGGGGTGGCGCCGTCATGGTTTTTGGCATTGACGTCCGCGCCATAGACCAGTTGCCGTCCGGCTTCTTTTGCGTTGCCCGATTCTGCCGCCGACAGAAGGCCATCATTGGTGCTCGTAAGCGTGTTTGTTGCAAGAGCACCGAAGAGCAGCATTAATGTGAAGCACAACATCAAGCCGGATAACTTCGAAAATTCAAGATTCATCATGTCAAATCCCTCTTGCTGAACAGTTGAATCAACCCCATCAAAATGACAAGACGAGATATAAATATCTCGGAACCGATTATAGACACAATGCACCATCGGCATCATCATGAAAACGGCTCCGCTTGATAGGATAAAAATACTGTTTGGTTGACCCCCGTCAGTGAATGGTTGTAAGTTTGCAGTTAAGTTTGCAAAATGTTGCGGCAAATGCCGAATAAGCTATTACATTGAGCATCTTCATGTCGGTTGTGCGATTGTTAAAGATTTAGTAAAGAAGGGTATTATTTGTCTCGTGGTCGTTCGGTTCGACCGATTAAATCTCCAGATTATTGGGTTTTTTAGGTGGCATGTTTTCCAAGGGGGTGATATGAAAACTAGAATGTTGCTGGGTGCCGTCATGTTGGCAGTGCTTTCCTTCAACGTGCCGGCCGAAGATATGGCGCTGGCGCCGGCGCATGATGCCATCAAGGTCTTGAAGCGAGAGGAAGTGAGTTTCAGGGAAGATGTGCAGCCCATCCTGCATGACTATTGCGTGAGCTGCCACTCTCCGGGCGGTAAAGGGCATGCCAAAAGCGGCTTGGATTTAACGTCCTACGAGGGGCTGATGAAGGGCACCAAGTTCGGCCCCGTCGTCATCCCCGGCGATAGCGATGCCAGCACGTTCACCAAACTGCTTACCGGCACCAACAGGGGGTTGAAGATGCCCATGGGCTTGAATGCGACCGGCACGCTGGACCGTCAATACATCCTGATTCTGAGGAAATGGGTCAAGCAGGGCGCCAAGAACAACTGATCGATTTTTTGCGGCGGGCATTTAGCCAGGCAGTATTCGCCGCCGGTATTGCGCTCTGCGGGAAATGGGTGCCCGATCATTCACCATTGTCAACGAAATATCCCGGCAATCATGGCGCTGACCCAGATTGTTAAATTGCAAATAACGTTTTAACAAAAGGGATGAGGAACATGACCGAAAATGTGAATCTCAGCAAACGGCGGCTCTTGATCGCGGCCACGACGGCGGCGGGCGGGGTCGCGGCGGCGGGGGCGGGCACGCCGTTCGTCTTGAGTCTGATGCCGAGCGAGCGCGCCAAGGCGGCCGGTGCGCCGGTCGAAGTGGACGTGAGCGCCATCCAGCCGGGCATGATGATCGGCGTCGAGTGGCAGGGCAAGCCAGTGTGGATCGTGCGCCGCACCCAGGAAATGCTCGATTTGCTGTCCGGGCACGATGATAAATTGGTCGACCCGAAATCCACCGTCCCGCAACAACCCGAATACTGCAACAACCCCTACCGCTCCATCAAACCCGAATACCTGGTGGTGCTCGGCGTCTGCACCCACCTGGGCTGCTCGCCGACCTACCGCCCGGAGACTGCACCGCCCGATCTCGGCGCGGACTGGGCGGGCGGCTGGTTCTGCCCCTGCCACGGCTCGCGCTTCGACCTCGCGGCGCGCGTGTACAAAGGCGTGCCGGCGCCCAGCAACATGATCGTGCCGCCGCACAAATACCTCAGCGAAGGCCGGCTCCTGATCGGCGACGACAGCAAGGAGGCCGCATGATGAACCTGCTGAAAAACCTGATCGGCTGGATCGACGAACGCTTCCCGCTCATTTCCACCTGGAAGGCGCATGTCTCCGAATACTACGCCCCGAAAAACTTCAACTTCTGGTATTTCTTCGGCTCGCTGGCGCTGATGGTGCTGGTGATCCAGATCGCCAGCGGCATCTTCCTGACCATGAACTACAAGCCGGATGCGCTGTTCGCCTTCGCCTCCGTCGAATACATCATGCGCGACGTGCAATGGGGCTGGCTGCTGCGCTACATCCATTCCACCGGCGCCTCGATGTTCTTCGTGGTGATCTACCTGCACATGTTCCGCAGCCTGATGTACGGCTCCTACCGCAAGCCGCGCGAACTGCTGTGGATCATCGGCATGATCATCTACCTGGCCCTGATGGGCGAGGCGTTCATGGGCTACCTGCTGCCCTGGGGGCAGATGTCGTTCTGGGGCGCGCAGGTGATCGTCAACCTGTTCTCTTCCGTGCCGTTCATCGGCCATGACCTGGCGATCCTGATCCGCGGCGACTTCGTGGTTTCCGACACGACGCTGAACCGTTTCTTTGCGCTGCACGTCATTGCGATCCCGCTGATCCTGGTGCTGATCGTCGTCGCCCACCTCGTGGCGCTGCACGAAGTCGGCTCCAACAACCCGGACGGCATCGAGATCAAGAAGCACAAGGACGCCAACGGCAAGCCCCTGGACGGCATCCCGTTCCACCCCTATTACACCGTCAAGGACGGCGTGGGCGCGGTGGGCTTCCTGATGATCTTCTGCGCGATCGTCTTCTTCGCGCCGGACATGGGTGGGTACTTCCTGGAATACAACAACTTCGTTCCGGCCAACCCGATGAAGACCCCCGAGCACATCGCCCCGGTGTGGTACTTCACCCCGTATTACGCGATCCTGCGCGCCGTGCCGCCGCTGTTCGGCTCGCAGTTCCCGGGCGTGGTCGCGATGGGCGTCGCGACGGTGATCTTCTTCTTCCTGCCGTGGCTGGACCGGGGCAAAGTCAAATCGATCCGCTATCGCGGCCCGATCTACAAGATATTCCTGGCGCTGTTCGTGGTCAGCTTCGTCGGCCTCGGCTGGCTGGGCCTGATGCCCGCCACCCCGACCTACACCCTGATCTCGCGGATCCTGGCCGTGGTGTACTTCGCGTTCTTCCTGCTGATGCCCTGGTACACCCGGATCGACAAGTGCAAGCCCGAGCCCGACCGCGTGACATCCAAATAGGACAGAAAGGTTCGTTGACATGAAAGTTATCCACAAACTGGGAATGCTGGCGCTGCTCCTGACCGCCTCGGCGCTGGCGCTCGCCAGCGAAGCCGGCGTTCATCTGGACAAGGCGCCGATCGACCTGAAAAACACCGCCTCGCTGCAACGCGGCGCAAAACTGTTCACCTCGAGATGCCTGGCCTGCCACGGCGCCTCCTACATGCGCTACAACCGCCTGCGCGACATCGGCATGAGCGAGGACCAGATCAAGAAGGATCTGGAGCTCCCCGAAGACGTCAAGCTCGGTTCGACCATGCAGGCCGCGATGGACGCGAACTCGGCCAAACTGGCCTTCGGCGAAGCGCCGCCCGACCTGAGCGTGATCGCCCGTTCGCGCAGCGCCGACTGGCTGTACACCTACATGCGCACCTTCTACGCGGACCCCGGCCGCGCGAACGGCTGGAACAATCTGGTTTTCCCCGGCGTGGGCATGCCGTTTGTGCTGGCCGATCTGCAAGGCAAACAGGTGCTGCGCATCGAAAATAAAAAAGGCCATGAAATAAAGAAGCTGGTGCTGGAAACGCCGGGCACGATGTGCACCGCCGGGAACTCGCTGTGCATCGCCGGATACGATACGGCGATCGCCGACCTGACCAACTACCTGGTCTTCATGAGCGACCCGTCGAAAATGGTGCGCTA
>JAUYGW010000021.1 GCA_030690245.1 Gallionella sp.
ACGGTTCAGGCCGGGCAGTTGCTGGCGGAAATGGATCCGGTGGATCTCGATGCGCGGGTGAGCTCTGCGGTTGCTGCTGCGGCTCGCGCCAAAAGTGCCGTGACAACGGCGCAGGCACAGGTGGAGGATGCGAAGAGCCGCCAGGCATTGGCTGCCAGCGAGGCACGCCGTTATGTTGATCTGGGGCACAAGGGGTTCGTCAGCGCTAGCGTGGTGGATGGCAGATTGCAGCAGCAACAGTCGGCAGATGCCCAGCTTGCCGCCGCCGAATCCGCTCTGGCGAGCGCCCGGCAGGACCTCGCGCGCGCGGATGCCGACCGCGAGGGGATGAAACAGCAACGGGCGAATATCCGCCTCGTTGCGCCTACCGACGGCGTGGTGACCTCGCGCGATGCCGAACCCGGCAGCACCGTCGTGGCTGGGCAGGCGGTGCTCAAACTGGTGCAACCGGACAGTCTGTGGGTGACGGTGAGGCTGGATCAGGGGCGTTCCGCCGGTCTCCAGGCGGGACTGCCGGCAGAAATCACGCTGCGCTCCAACCCCCGCAAACCCTTTGCGGGCAAGGTCGTCCGCGTCGAGCCGAACAGCGACAGCGTGACCGAGGAGCGCATCGCCCAGGTGGCCTTCGATCTCATGCCGCGAGGTGTATCCATCGGCGAGATGGCCGAGGTGACGCTGCGCCTGACGGCGATCGGCGACACGCTGCTTATTCCCAATGCCAGCCTGCGCTATCGCGGCGCCCAAGCCGGTGTCTGGCTGCGCGAAGACGGACAGCTGCACTTTGCGCCGGTGAAAACGGGAGCGGAGGATCCAGACGGCAAGGTGCAAATTATTGAAGGTCTGAAAACCGGCGACGAAATAGTGGTCTACAGCGAACGCGACCTCAATGATGGCAGCCGCATCAAGGTGGTTGCTTCATTGATCGGCAAAGCAAAATGATCAGTCTGGCGGGCCGCGACATTCTGCATGCCTGGAGCAAATTTGCCCTGACCGGTCTGGGGCTCGGGCTGCTGATCGGCGTCACCTTCACCATGGCGGGGGTTTATCGCGGCATGGTGGATGATGCCAAAGTGCTGCTCAGCAATAGCGGCGCCGATATGTGGGTGGTGCAGAAGGATACCCAGGGCCCCTATGCCGAGTCGTCCAGCATCCACGACGATGTCTATCGCGGCATCCTCGGCATGCCCGGCGTGGCACAGGCCGCCAATGTCACTTATCTCACCATGCAGGTGCGCAAAGGCAACACCGACGTGCGCGCCATGGTGGTGGGTTTCGAGCCCGGACAGCCGGGCGAGCCGGGCTACCTGGTGGCAGGCCGGCGTATTACCCGCGGCCATTACGAGGCGGTGGCAGACGTCAAAACCGGGTTCGCCCTGGGCGACCGTATCCGCATCCGCCGCCATGATTACACCGTGGTCGGCCTCAGCCGGCGCATGGTGTCCTCCGGCGGCGACCCGATGGTGTTCATTCCGCTCAAGGACGCACAGGAAGCGCAATTTCTCAAGGACAACGACGCCATCGTCAACGAGCGCGCCCGCACTGCCGCCAATCCCGCTCTCAACCGCCCCGGTGTGCCAGGCTTGCTTGACGCGATCGAGGCTTCGCAATCCAGCAACCACAACGTCAATGCCGTGCTGGTGCGCGTGGCCGAGGGCCGCTCCGCCGAAGCCGTGGCGCAGGACATCCGCCGCTGGAAACATTTGCAGGTCTTTACCCACGAGCAGATGGAAGAGAT
>JAUYGW010000025.1 GCA_030690245.1 Gallionella sp.
GCACGGCGGCGATGATCGGGCGATAGCTCCAGATCAGGAAACGGTTCAGCGGGTTCTGCGACTCCGGCATGATCTTGCCGCGGATGACCAGCAGCATCAGCACCGGCACCAGCGTGACCGACAGCAACGCCGCGCCCGCCATCGCAAAGGTCTTGGTGAAGGCCAGCGGCGCGAACAGCCGCCCTTCCTGCGCTTCCAGCGTGAACACCGGGAGAAAGGACACGGTGATAATCAGCAGCGAGAAGAACAGCGAAGGGCCGACTTCCTTGCAGGCGGCTAGAATGGCGGCGGCGCGCGCATCAAAACCTAACCCCTCCCCAGCCCTCCCCTTGTCATAACCAGCGACTTGGCTATCGTTTTTTGATAGCCTAGTCGAGTGGCTAGTTGTTTCATCAGGGGAGGGAGTTAGTGCTCCTCCCCTGACAAGGGGAGGCTGGGAGGGGTTGTTTTCCAGCCGCTCCAGATGCTTGTGCGCGTTCTCGATCATCACGATGGCCGCATCCACCATCGCGCCGATCGCGATCGCAATCCCGCCCAGGCTCATGATGTTGGAATTCATCCCCAGCGCGCGCATCGCGATGAAGGCGATCAGCACGCCGATGGGCAGCATCACGATGGCAACCAGCGCGCTGCGCACGTGCATCAGGAACACGATGCACACTAGCGCGACGATCAATCCTTCTTCGAGCAACGTGTATTTGAGCGTGGCGATGGCGCGCTCGATCAGCTCGGAGCGGTCATATACGGCCTGTATGGTCACACCTTCCGGCAGGCCGGGTGCGATCTCGGCGATCTTGTCCTTGATGTTCTGAATCACTTTCAGCGCGTTCTGCCCGTAGCGCGCCATGACGATGCCGGACACCACTTCGCCCTCACCGTTCAGCTCGGCCAGGCCGCGCCGCTCGTCCGGCCCCAGTTCGACACGCGCGATGTCGCGCAGCAGCACCGGCGTGCCGCGTTCCGCCTTGACCACCAGATTCTCGATGTCGCCCTTGCCGCGCAGATAGCCCTTGCCGCGCACCATGTATTCGGTCTCGGCCATTTCCACCACGCGCCCGCCGACATCGCG
>JAUYGW010000027.1 GCA_030690245.1 Gallionella sp.
CGCCGGGCGACGAATATGCCCTGCTGTGCCAAGATTTCCGACATGCGGCTGTCGGTAAGCGGTTTGCGTGTATCTTCCGCGCTGACCAGTTGCTTGATCAACTCGCGTATTGCGGTGGAAGAACAGGTGCCGCCGCTTTCCGTGGACAGGCCGCTGCCAAAAAAATACTTGAATTCGTATATGCCGCGCGGGGTCAGCATGAATTTTTGCGTGGTGCTGCGCGATACCGTGGATTCATGCAGCTCCAGCGCATCGGCAATTTCGCGCAACACCAGAGGGCGCATACCGATCTCGCCGTGCTCGAAAAAGTTGCCTTGACGCTCAACGATCGCCTGTGCAACCCGCAGGATGGTTTCGAAACGCTGTTGCAGGTTCTTGATCAGCCATTTCGCTTCCTGCAATTGTGTGGCCAGCTGCGAGGAGCTTTTGCCATCGCGCTGTTGCAGGATATTGGCGTAAATCTGGTTTACGCGCAGTTTGGGCATAGCTTCCGCATTGAGCCGTACACGCCATTTATTCTGATGCTTCTCCACGATGACATCGGGCACCACGTAATCGGCGACGCTGCGGTCGAATTCCGCGCCCGGCCTGGGGTTCGAGTCCACGATCAGATGCTGCGCGGCGCGCAATTCATCGTCCGTGCAGCGCAGCAGTTTTTTGATCCTGGCGTAATCGTGCGCTGCGAGCGCCTCCAGATGATTGCTCACCAGAAGGATCGCCAGACCGCGCTGCGGCGTATCTTCCGGCAACGCCTTGAGTTGCAGCGCCAGGCATTCGCCCAGCGTGCGCGCGCCGAGGCCGGGCTGATCGAGGTGCTGCAGCTGCACCAGCGCAGTTTCCAGATCGTCCAGCGTGACGTCGAGTTCGGCGGGCAACAGTTCCGCCAGCTCGCCCAAGTCTTGCGTCAGATAGCCGTTCTCATCCAGCGCATCGATCAGCAAACCGACCACCCTGCGATCTTTGCCATCCAGCGAACTGATGGCCAGCTGGTTATGCAAATATTCGCGCAGGCTGGCTTGCTCGGCGGCCTGTTCGGGGTAGTTTTCTTCCTCGTCGTCCGTGCTGTGCGCCGTGCCGCCGCCGGTATTCCAGTCCGCCTGTTCGTTGCCAAAATCGTCCGCGCCGCGATCGTCTGCATGAGCCGGTTCAGGTTCGCCGGTATCGCTGCTGTCGCGCGAAACCGGTGAAGGAAATTCAGGAGAAAAAGCGCCCGGCGCAGATTCTTCGGCCAATTCCAGCATGGGGTTTTCATCCAGCATCTGTGCAATTTCCTGATGGATGTCCTGTGTAGAGAGTTGCAGCAAACGGATAGCCTGCTGCAACTGCGGGGTGAGCGTTAGTTGCTGCGACAGCTTTAATTGAAGAGCGGGTTTCATTGACTGGTGTCAGATCCGGGATACCTTCGCGTCATAGCTTGAAGTGTTCACCCAGATATACTTTCCTCACGTTTTCATTATAAATGATTTCATCCGGCTTGCCTTCCGCCATCACCGATCCGGCGTTGATAATGTAGGCGCGGTCACAGATGCCCAGTGTTTCGCGCACATTGTGGTCGGTGATCAGCACGCCGATATTGCGTTCCTTGAGAAAGCGGATGATTTTCTGGATATCCAGCACGGCAATGGGGTCTACACCGGCGAACGGTTCATCGAGCAGAATGAAGCGCGGGTCGGTCGCCAGCGCGCGTGCAATTTCCACGCGCCGCCGCTCTCCGCCGGACAGGCTGATGGCGGGATTGTTGCGGATATGCGTGATATGCAGGTCTTCCAGCAACTCTTCCAGGCGATTTTGCAGGTCATCATCGGAAAGGTCTTGCAGCTCCAGCACGGCCTGAATATTTTGCGCTACGGTCAGACGGCGGAAGATCGAGGCTTCCTGCGGCAGATAGCCCAGCCCCAGGCGCGCGCGGCGGTGTATCGGCAAGTGGGTGATGTTTTGGTCGTCGATGAAAATCTCGCCGCCATCGGCCGCGATCAGCCCGACAATCATGTAGAACGAAGTCGTCTTGCCGGCACCGTTCGGGCCGAGCAGGCCGGCCACCTCTCCGCTCTTCAGCGACAGTGACACATCATGCACCACAATGCGCGAACCATACTTTTTATTGAGGCCAACCACGCGCAATTCACTCATCACACCAACCCGAAAAATGTTTCATAAACCTTGCCGGGCGCAACGTAGCCCGGATGAAGCGAAGCGGAATCCGGGGAGTAGCGGCGCACCCGAGAGCGCCCCGGATTCCATTGCATTCCATCCGGGCTACGCCCGCTGTTTTTCCCAGGATCATGGCCGGTACCATTCCGCGAAAAGTGTTCAATCTGCTGGCAGCAAAGTTTCGCTGGGTTTGATCGGCAACGTATCCTGCGGCGATGCCGTACCCTGTTTCGGCTTGGGTTGCAGTATGGCGCGCACCCGTTTCGGCGGCTCATTTGCCGAGTTCGCGCTATTGCTGTTCACCTGGAAAATCTCGGTCTTCTGGCTATAGGTGATGTGTTCGCCGCGCACCTCGTCCAGTTCACGCTTGAGGTGAGCCCTTACATAGAAATCCACCGTCTCGGCGCGCGTGTCGTATTCGATGCGCTCGCCATACCCCTCCACATATTCATCCAGCCCCTCGCGCTTTTGCCGGAAGCTGGCGGTATTCCCGTAAGCCGTGCCGCGCTTAAAGCCTTCCTTGTCCTGCACCACCACGATCTTGTCGCCGCGTATCAGCATCGTGCCCTGGGTGAACTTCACATTGCCGGTGAAGGTGCTGATCTGCTGCGCGTCGTCTATCAACATCTGATCAGACTCCAGATGGATCGGCTTATCGCGGTCGGCAAGCTCGGCGAAACTTGCGGGGGTATAGAAAAAAATCGCGGCCAGCAATAGAGGGCGCAGAGCGGGGAGTGGGGAGTGGCAAGTGGTGAGTGGTGAGTGGGAAATCCACTTCCCACTCACCACTGAGGCGCGCCGCGCCGCTCCACTTCCCGTTTTTTTATTTATTGGGCACATGTTCGCTTCTTACCTGGGAAAGCAATTTCAGGGTGCGCGCCTTGTTGTCCATTTCGAGGCCCGTCGCATGCACGGTATTGTACGCGTCTACAATAGTGACGGCATGGTCGGTGTCCGCCCAATCGCGATCCGGAATGATGTGCAGGTATTCGGTATGCAGCGTGAGCTCCTCGCGCTGCGCGCTTGCCTCTCGCAGCACTTCGACATCGTGGTGCAGGAACACCTCGTCACCCCTGCTGGAAACGATGCCTTGCCTGGCGACAATGTGTATTGCCGGGTTACCGGCGGACAGCGTGGTAAGGCGCGGCACTTCCAGCGTCGTGCTGTCGTCATCCGGGTAATGCTGCATTTTTTTCGCGGCCATGATGAAGCGCGGCGCCCCCTGCTCGTTCAGCCTGATGGCGGAAAAATTTTCCATGATGGCATCGGGGTCGTGGCGTTTGCCGTTATCCGGCTTGGCCGACTCCGGCTGCACCTGCTGGTTCAGCCAATAAGTCACGCCCAGCAAGCCCAGCATGGGGAACAGCGGCAACCAGTAACGGACGCGGGAAGCAAAGGTCATTTAAGGTACGGGGCCAACTGAGCGTCCAGCGTGCCTTGCGCCGACATGATCAGCTCGCAGGCTTCGCGCACCGCGCCATGCCCGCCTCTGCATTGCGTCACATAGTCGGAATGTTCACGCACCAGCAGCGGGGATTCGGGCACGCTGATCGAAAGCCCGACATGCCGCATCACCATCAGGTCGACCACATCATCGCCCATATAGGCGGCGGCATCGCGCGGCAGTTTGAGTTTGTTGAGCAGATCGAGCATCGTTTTGAGTTTGTTTTCCACTCCCTGAAAAACATGCGAGATGCCAAGGTTCTGTGCGCGTGCCGCGACGCAGTGCGAAAT
>JAUYGW010000028.1 GCA_030690245.1 Gallionella sp.
CACGCGGCGCAGCAGACGGTTGGCGATGCGCGGCGTGCCGCGCGAACGTTTGGCGATTTCCAGTGCGCCATCGGGCGAGATCGGCAGTTCCAGCAAACCGGATGAACGGGTGACGATGCGCTGCAATTCTTCCGGCGTGTAAAACTCCAGACGCGCCACGATGCCGAAACGGTCGCGCAGCGGATTGGTCAGCATGCCTGCACGAGTCGTTGCCCCCACAAGCGTGAACGGCGGCAGATCGATCTTCACCGAACGCGCGCCCGGCCCTTCGCCGATCATGATGTCGATCTGATAATCCTCCAGCGCGGGGTAGAGAATTTCCTCCACCACCGGCGACAGGCGGTGGATCTCGTCGATGAACAGCACATCGTTCGGTTCGAGATTGGTCAGCAGCGCGGCGAGGTCGCCCGCGCGCTCCAGCACCGGGCCGGAAGTGTGGCGCAGGTTCACCCCCATCTCGCGCGCGATGATCTGCGCCAATGTGGTTTTGCCCAAACCCGGCGGGCCGAACAGCAGCACGTGATCGAGCGGCTCGTTGCGCCGTTTCGCCGCCTCGATGAATATTTCCAGCTGGCCGCGGATTTTTTCCTGCCCGACATACTCGTCGAGCTGCTTGGGGCGCAGCGCGCGCTCCAACACCTCCTCATGCTTCGAAGCAGGGGTGGAGGCAATCAAACGCGGTTCGGCGGAGAGGTTGTCGCTATGGATCATGCTTTGGATAATAACTTAAGGGAGCTTCTAAAAATCCACATTTCATCCCAACTGATAGAACTACTAGCCATTCCACTAAGTCGCCAAAAAACGGCAACTAAGTGGCTGGTTATACTGCGTTGCGGAAAAAATTTCTTGCTTACATATACCCATATGCGGCGCGGCAAAATTTTTCCCGCGCCTTGCATTTGGGCGAACTCTAGATTTTTAGAGGCCCCCTTACGCGGCTTCATGACTTGGATAAAAGCTTGAGCGCTTGGCGGATACCGTCCGAGACGTTGGCATCCTTGGGCAATTGTTTGGCCGCCCAGTCCGCTTCCTTCTCGTTGTAGCCAAGAGCCAGCAGCGCATTGACGATATCGTTGCCGGCTGAAGTAGCCGCCGCACCTTGCGCAGCATTTGTGCCGGCTGCCGCAAATTTGCCCTGCAATTCCAGCAGCAGCCGTTCGGCGGTCTTCTTGCCTACGCCGGGAATTTTGGTGAGACGGCCCGCTTCCTTGTTCGCCACCGCAATTGCCAGATCGTTCAGGCTCAACCCGGACAGCACCGACAATGCCAGCTTGGGGCCGACCCCGCTAATCTTGAGCAACAGGCGAAACGCGACGCGCTCTTCGTGGCTCAAAAAACCGTACAGCAAATGCGCATCTTCGCGCACGATGAGCTGCGTGTGCAGCACCACTTTTTCGTGCAGCACCGGCAGGTTGTAGAACGTGCTCATCGGCACGTCCAGCTCGTAGGCCACGCCCTGCACATCCAGCAAAATCTGCGGCGGGTTCTTTTCCAGCAAAATGCCTGTTAAACGACCGATCATTATTTCTACCCCAAGATTAAACCTATTGCGAGCAAGGCGCCGTGCAGCAGCATCGCTGTGATGGTCAGCCGGATCGCGCCGCCGAGTTGCTGCGGTTGCGCGGCGTGTCGCAGCAACATCTGCGCAGCTTTGATGCTCAACGGTAACGGCAGCAAAGCCAGCAAGGCAAGCATCGGCAACCAGCCCAGCATCACACTGGACAACACCCACACATAAGCCAGCGCCGCGACCAGCGCATAGCCCCAGCGCGCCTGCCGCACCTCCAGCCGCGCGACCCAGTGCAGCTTACCCGCCGCCTTATCCGCCTTGCGATCCGGAAACTGGTTGATGTAGAGCAGGTTGGCCACCAGCAGCGCATAAGACAAGCCCGCCACCAAGGGCGCGGTGGAAAAGCCTTTGCGCTGCACAAAATCGCTACCCACGGCGATCAATAAAAATCCCGCCGTCACGCATAACTCGCCCAGGCCACGGCTGTTCAGCCGGAACGGCGGCGCGGAATACGCCCAGCCGATGAACAGGCCGGCGAGGCCGACATAAAACAGTTGCGGGGCGGAGCGCAGCATCAGCCACAGCCCGGCCAGCACCACACCGGACAGCAGCGCAAAGCCGAAGTTGCGCGTCTGCACCAAGGTAAGCACGCCATTCTGGATGAAGCGGCTGCCGCCGGTGAACGGAAAGATACGCTCGGTATTTTGCGCGTCAGTGCCGTTCAGCGCATCGTAATAATCGTTCAGTACATTGACTCCGGCATGCGTCAGCAGCGCGAATAACAGCGTAATCACCGCCAGCTCCAAGCTAAAAGGGATACCGTCATGCCACGCGATCGCCAGCCCGATTAGGCTCGCCATCAGGCTCGCCGTGAGAAACGCCGGGCGCGTCGCCGCAGCGTAGCGCAGCAGCGGGTTGTGAAACGATTCAATGGTCGGCTCCAGCGGTCGCGCCGTCATACCAGCCTCCCTCCGCGAACACGAAAACCCTGGGTCGCCAGCGCGCCCAGCCCCATCCCGCTATGTGCGTGGCAAATCGCGCAAGCCAGTGCGTCCGCCGCATCCGAGCCGGGCATGCCGGACAGTTTCAAAAGGCGTTGCACCATCTCCTGCACCTGTTCCTTCTTGGCATGACCGTTGCCGACCACGGCCTGCTTCACCTGCAACGCGGTATATTCCGCCACCTGCAAGTTTGCCAGCACCGCCGCGCAAATCGCCGCACCGCGCGCCTGCCCGAGCAGCAGGGTGGATTGCGGGTTGACGTTGACGAACACCTTTTCCACCGCCACCTGATCCGGCTTGTGCTGCGCAATCACCTCACCCAGGGAATTCAGGATTACCTTTAACCGCTCCGGCAGCTCCCCGTCAAGCGTCTTGATGCAACCGCTGGCGACGTAGTGCAATTGCTGCCCGACTTTGTCCAGCACGCCAAAGCCGGTGATGCGCAGGCCGGGGTCGATGCCTAGAATCCTTGTGTGAGAAGGGGGAAGGGGAAAGGGGGAAGGGGGGGTCATCGGAACACGCAGGTTTTACCCTTATCCCTTCCCTCTTCTCCCTTCACTTCCTTCATTCTTCAATCACCGCTGTCGTATAGACTTCCTGCACATCATCCAGGTCTTCCAGCGCATCAAGCAGCTTCTGCATCTTCGCCGCATCGTCGCCGGTAAAAATCACTTCATTGGCCGGCTTCATGATGACTTCGCCGAATTCCGGTTTGTAGCCCGCCGCTTCCAATGCCTGCTTCACGTTCACAAAATCATGCGGCGCGGTGATCACTTCGATGCTGCCGTCGTCGTTGGTCGAAATATCCTCCGCACCGGCATCCAGCGCGACTTCCATCAGGCCGTTCTCGTCGGTGCCCGGCGCAAAAATCATCTGCCCGCAATGCTTGAACATAAATGAAACCGAGCCGTCCGTTCCCAGATTGCCGCCGTTCTTGGAGAAGGCGTGGCGCACTTCCGCGACGGTGCGCGTCTTGTTGTCGGTCATGCAATCCACCATCACCGCCGCGCCGTTGATGCCGTAGCCTTCATAGCGCAGTTCCTCGTAATTCACCCCCTCGAGCTGGCCGCTGCCGCGCTTGACCGCATTCTCCACGGTATCTTTCGGCATGTTGTTTTCGCGCGCCTTTTCGATCGCCAGGCGCAGGCGCGGATTGGCGCCCGCGTCGCCGCCGCCCATGCGCGACGCGACGGTGATCTCCTTGATCAATCGCGTAAAGATTTTGCCGCGCTTGACGTCCTGCTTGCCCTTGCGGTGTTGAATGTTTGCCCACTTGCTATGCCCGGCCATGCTGTTCCCCCAAAAAAATCATGGTGCGATGTTATCATTTACGCTTCAATATCCCAATACAGGCCAACCCAAGCCGGACTGCCATGACCGAACCGCTGCTGATCGCCAAGAACCACGAACAGGAACTTTACCTGTTGCCGCAGATGGCCAACCGCCACGGGCTGATCACCGGCGCAACCGGCACCGGCAAGACCGTCACATTGCAAACGCTGGCGGAAGCGTTCAGCCGCATCGGCGTGCCGGTGTTCCTCTCCGACATCAAGGGCGATTTGTCCGGTATCGGCAAGGCGGGCGGCGGCAACGCCAAGGTCGCCGCGAGGGTGGAGCAACTCAAACTGGAAAACTTTACGTATCGTGCC
>JAUYGW010000030.1 GCA_030690245.1 Gallionella sp.
ATGCCGAGATTCTGGCGCGGCTTGTTCGGGCCGCGCGTGACCACCAGCCCCCACGTGATCAACGGTGCGATATCGCCCGGCCAGCAATGCTGGATCGGCAGTCTGCCCAAGTCCACATCGGCACCTTCCCACACAATTTCCTGGCAGGGCGCAGAGGAAACCACCTTGGGCGACATAGTGAGCACCTGCTTGAGCACCGGCCATTTCTCCCACGCATCCTTCAGCCCCTTCGGCGGCTCCGGCTCTTTCAGGAAGGCGAGCAGTTTGCCGACTTCGCGCAGCGCCTGGGTGCTCTCCTCGCCCATGCCCAATGCCACGCGGTGCGGGGTGCCGAACAGGTTGGCCAGCACCGGCATGTTATATCCAACCGGGTTCTCGAAAAGCACCGCTGGGCCTTGCGCGTGCAGCACCCGGTCGCAGATTTCGGTCATCTCCAGATGCGGCGAAACCGGTGCGAACACGCGCTTGAGTTCGCCGATTTTTTCCAGTTGTGCGATGAAATCGCGCAGATCGCGGTATTTCATTTCAAATATCCACCCATCATTGTAGGGGCGTATGGCAATACGCCTTTTTCCCGAATTTTCGTATACCACGAAGGGCGTATTGCCATACGCCCCTACGGTGGGCAAATGAATTATTTAATAAAACTTTGCTTCGCCTTCCGGACGCGTCTTGAACCGTTTGTGCAGCCAGAAATATTGCTCCGGCATTTCGCGCACGCGCTGCTCGATGAATTCGTTCATGCGGCGCGTATCGGCGACCACATCGCCGGTTGGGTAATTCTCCCAGGCGGGATAGAAGCGTACCTCATAACCCTTTCCGCCGGGCAGCAGCTTGCTGATGCAGGGCACCACCTGCGCACCGGTCATTCCGGCCAAGCGCGGCACGGTGGTCAGCGTCGCGGCGGGCACGCCGAAGAACGGTACGAATACGCCGTCCTTGGTCGCGAGGTCCTGATCCGGCAGATAATAGAACGGACGCTGCTCGCGCATTGCCTTGATGACCGGGCGCAAGCCCTGCTGGCGCGCATACAGTTTCTGCTTGCCGAAACGCGAGCGCCCGCGCAACAGCAGCTCGTGGAACAGCAGGTTCTTCTGGCTGGAATACACGCTGACCAGATCGACATGCTGGATCATCCACGAGCCACCGACGTCCAGCGCGACGAAATGCGGCGCGAGCAGGATCACCGGCCCGCGCGCCTGCGCCACCGTGTAGTGCTCCAGCCCCTCCACGCGGATGTAACTCTGGATGCGGGATGCCGAGCCCCACCACAGGATGCCGCGCTCCAGAAGGCTGCGCGCGAAAGCCTGAAAATTTTTCCTTACCAGCACTTTGCGCTCGGCCTCGGGCAGCTCGGGGAAGCACAGCCGCAGGTTGGTCGCCGCGACAAGACGCCGCTCGCCCGCGAACCAGTACAGCAGCATGCCCAGCGCATTGCCCACTTGCGCCAGCAGCGGCAACGGCAGGAAATGCAGCAGCCACATCAGAAAAATACCCAGTCTTGTCACTTCGTAAATATCCTTTAGTCAGGATCGAGGATCGGGGAGCGAGGATCAAGCAAACCCCGCCGTGCCGTTTTATCACTCAATCCACGATCCTCAATCCTCGCTCCTCGCCACAGGCGGCTGCACGTCGCGCGGGATTTTATAGCGGTTGTAGCTCCACAGGTATTGCGCCGGGCAGGCGCGTATCGTCCGTTCCAGCGCCGCGTTGACCTGCTGCGGCACGGGTGCGGAAAAATCCAGCAGCAGCGGCTCGACGTGGATCACGTAGCCTTCTCCGTGCGGCAGGCGCTCCGAATAGGCAATCAGCACCGTCGCATCGCTGCTTTCCGCGAGGCGTCCGGCCAGGGTCATGGTGTAGGCGGGGCGGCCGAAAAAATCCACCCATTCGCCTTCGCCCCGGCTCGGCACCTGGTCGGGCAGCAGCCCGATCGCTTCGCCGCGCTTGAGCGCCTTGTACAGCAGGCGCACGCCGCCGACATCGGCCTTCGCCAGCTTGGCCTGGCCGCGCTCGCGGCCGCCGCGCATCACGCCCTCCAGCCAGCCGAGCTTGGGCGGACGATAAAGCGCGGTGATCGGCACGCGCTGCGCGGCATACAGGGCGGAGATTTCGAAGCAGCCCAGATGCGGCGTCAGGAAGATGATGCCCTTGCCGCGCGCCTGCGCCGCGACGATATGTTCCAGCCCGACGCATTCGCGCACCTTGCCGACCACATCGTCATAGGGTCGCCCCCAGACCCACGCCAATTCCGTAATGCCCTTGCCCGCTTCGGCGATGGTTGCGGACAGCACGTTGCGGTATTCGACCTCACCGGCTGTCATTCCGGCCAGACGCAAGTTCTCCCTTGTGCGCGCGGCATACTGCGCGGAGGCCGCATAAGTCAGCCGCCCGAGCAATGCGCCGAGGCTGTGCAACATGCCCAGCGGCAGTAATGCAAACAGGCGAAACAAGGTTTTGAAGAGGAAGGCGAACATGTGAATCCGGTTTGCTATAATGCGCGCCCTAATTAATTTTCATAGTGATTGAACGGAGAACCATGAACGAATATTTGTTTACGTCCGAGTCCGTATCCGAAGGCCATCCCGACAAGGTGGCGGATCAAATTTCCGATGCCATCGTCGACGCCATTCTAGCGCAGGACAAGCATTCGCGCATTGCCGCCGAAACGCTGTGCAACACCGGCCTCGTCGTGCTGGCCGGTGAAATCACCACCACCGCCGTTGTCGATTACATTCAGGTCGCGCGCAACACCCTCAAGCGCATCGGCTACGACAACTCCGATTACGGCATCGACTACAAAGGCTGTGCGGTGCTGGTGGCTTACGACAAGCAGAGCCCCGATATCGCGCAGGGCGTAAACAAGGCTTACGACGACGACATGGGGCAGGGCGCGGGCGACCAGGGGCTGATGTTCGGCTATGCCTGCGACGAAACCGACACCCTGATGCCGCTGCCGATCTACCTCGCGCACCGCGCGGTCGAACGCCAGGCGCAACTGCGCCGCGACGGCCGCCTGAACTGGCTGCGCCCGGATGCCAAATCGCAGGTCACCGTCCGCTATGTGGATGGCAAGCCGCACTCCATCGACACCGTGGTGCTGTCCACCCAGCACGCGCCGGAAATGACGCTGGAACAAATCCGTGAAGCCGTCATCGAGGAAATCATCAAGCCGATTCTGCCGAAGGAACTGACCAAGGGCAACGTCAAATATCTGGTCAACCCAACCGGACGTTTCGTCGTCGGCGGCCCGCAGGGCGACTGCGGCCTGACCGGGCTCAAGATCATCGTCGACACCTATGGCGGCGCAGCCCCGCACGGCGGCGGCGCGTTCTCCGGCAAGGACCCATCCAAGGTAGACCGCTCGGCCGCTTACGCAGGACGCTACGTCGCGAAGAACATCGTCGCCGCCGGCCTCGCCAGCAAGTGCCTGATCCAGATCTCCTACGCGATCGGCGTGGCGCAACCCACCAGCGTCTGGGTCACCACCTACGGCACCGGCAAGGTCTCCGATGAAAAGATCGCGGAACTGGTCAAGAAACATTTCGACCTGCGCCCGAAAGGCATCGTGCAAATGCTCGACCTGCTGCGTCCTATCTACCAGAACACCGCTGCCTACGGCCACTTCGGCCGCGAAGAGCCGGGCTTTACCTGGGAAGCAACCGACAAGGCCGCTGCACTGAAAGCAGACGTAGGCTTGTAATTCTGCGCAGGCTGCAAAACAAACGGCGCCTCAGGCGCCGTTTTGTTGGGGTAAAGATGATAATCTGGGATTGTTATTGGTTGCTCAGTTGATTGTCAGTTGCAACTTTGTCGTGAAAATTAATCCTAGAAAACTCAGTTCAAGCCATGGTTTGATTGGAACGCGGGCTTCCAGCCCGCATGCGGACAGGATGTCCGCGCTCCCGGTATCCATTCTTGGTCTCGCCAAAAAAGTGAATCGCATCAATTGTTCAACGCAACTTCGGCGTCCCGCAAACCACATCCCCATTCTGCCCGCGATGCCGCAACGCATGGTCGATCAGCACCAGCGCCAGCATCGCCTCGGCAATCGGCGTGGCACGAATGCCGACGCAGGGGTCGTGGCGGCCTTCGGTGGAGACATCCACGCTCTCGCCCGCCTTATCGATCGAGTGGCGTGGGAGGCGGATGCTGGAGGTGGGTTTCACGGCGTAGTGCGCGACGATGTCCTGCCCGGTGGAGATGCCGCCGAGGATGCCGCCTGCGTTGTTCGACAGAAATCCGTTTGGCGTGAGTTCGTCGCCGTGTTCGCTACCCTTCTGCGTCACACAATTGAAACCCGCGCCGATCTCGACGCCCTTCACCGCGTTGATGCCCATCAGCGCGTGGGCGATCTCGGCATCCAGTCTATCGAACACCGGCTCACCCCAGCCGACCGGGACGTTGTGCGCAACGACGGCGAGCTTCGCGCCGATGGAGTCGCCGGATTTGCGCAGCGCGTCCATGTAATCTTCCAGCGACTGCACCACATCGGCATTGGGCGCGAAGAACGGGTTGTTGTTCACGTCATCCCAACTCTTAAATGGAATGATTATCTCGCCGAGCTGCGCGAGGTAGCCGCGCACCGTCACGCCGTAGCGTTCGTGCAGCCACTTTTTCGCAATCGCCCCGGCCGCGACGCGGGCCGCGGTCTCGCGCGCTGACGCGCGGCCGCCGCCGCGATGGTCGCGGATGCCGTATTTCTGCCAGTAGGTGTAGTCGGCGTGGCCGGGGCGGAAGGTCTCGGCGATGCTGCCATAATCCGTGCTGCGCTGGTCTTCGTTGCGGATCAGCAGCGCGATCGGCGTGCCGGTGGTCTTGCCCTCGAACACGCCGGACAGGATCTCCACGGTGTCCGATTCCTGCCGCTGCGTGACGTGGCGCGAGGTGCCGGGCTTGCGCCGATCGAGATCCGGCTGAAGGTCGGCCACGCTTAACGCCAGCCCCGGCGGGCAGCCATCGACGATGCAGCCGATCGCCGCGCCGTGCGATTCGCCGAACGAAGTCACCGTGAACAACGTGCCTAAGGTATTTCCAGACATAGCCTATCCCGTCGAAAAGATGCGCAAATAAGGCGCGCAGTTTAACATAGCGTCCCTCACGGGCATGCCACCACCAACCATACAGAAACCACGACCATGCAAAAACTGACACCGGAACAAATAGAACTCGGCCTGACGAATGCAGATGTCTCCATCCGCAAGGAATTTGCCGAACGCAGGGACTACACGCCGACCGCGGCGCAAATAGAGCGCGGCTTGACGGATGAAAGCAGCGAGGTCAGGGCGCGGTTTGCCGACCGCAAGGACTACAAGTTGACGCCCGAGCAGATCGAGCGCGGCCTGACCGACCCCGAGACCAATGTCAGATACACCCTGGCCGAGCGCGAGGACTACACGCCCACGCCCGCGCAAATAGAACGCGGCATGAAAGATCCGCACCGTTTTGTCAGGATGCTGTTCGCGCAGCGCATGGACGGCATGCATTAAAAAATTTAAAAAAGCAGTTAGCCACGGATGGACACGGATTAACACGGAAAAAGCAAATACTTAAAAAGCGCCTGTTTACTATTCGCTGATTAGCACGGCACAGCCATTCGACTAAGCAACAAGGTGCAAATCGCTGGTTATCCGTGTCCATCCGTGTCCATCCGTGTCCATCCGTGTTAATCCGTGGCTAAAGTGCAGCTTTTAAATTACGGGGGTTGACGATGCAAGCCATACTGATGACCGCCGCCGGCAATGCCGACGTGCTGCAACTGCGCGAAATTGCCAGACCTGAGCTGCCTTCGCCGCACCACCTGCTGGTGAAGCTCGCCGCCGCCGGAGTGAATCCGTTGGACACCAAGCTGCGCGCCAAGCCGGCTTACTATCCCGACAAACTGCCCGCGATACTCGGCTGCGACGGCGCGGGCATCGTCGGGAAAACCGGCAGCGCGGTGACGCGCTTCAAACCCGGCGATGCGGTGTATTTCTGCAACGGCGGACTCGGCGGAAATCTGGGCGACGAGCCGGGCTGCTACGCCGATTACACCACGCTGCACGAGGAATATTGCGCGGCAAAGCCCTCCAATCTGTCGCTGGAAGAAAGCGCTGCATTGCCGCTGGTGTTGCTCACCGCTTGGGAATCGCTAGTCGAACGCGCCAGCCTGCAGGCCGGGCAAACCATCCTGATCCATGCCGCCGCCGGGGGCGTGGGGCATGTCGCGGTGCAACTCGCCCATCACCTCGGCGCGCATATCGCGGTGACGGTGAGCGACGACAAGCAGGCCGGGCTGGCACAAGGCCTCGGCGCGGAAAAAATCATCAACTATCGCGAGCAGGACTTCGTGCGGGAGACGCTGAACTGGACGGGCGGTCTTGGCGCAAACGTGGTGCTCGACACGGTGGGCGACGAAACTTTTCTGCGCTCGCTGAACGCCGCGCGCATCGGCGGCAAGGTTGTCAGCATCCTCGCCACCCCGCTTGCCGCCGCCGACGTGCAGCTGGCAAGGCTGCGCAACCTGTCCCTGTGCTATGAACTGATGCTCACCCCGCAGGTGCTGAAGCTGCACGACGAGCGCATCCGCCAGCGCAAGATACTGGAACAGGGCGCGCAACTGGTCGAGGCGGGCAAGCTCGGCGTGCTGGTGTCTCACAGGCTGCCATTGAAAGATGCGGCGCAGGCGCACCGACTGATTGAGGCGGGAGGCATGACCGGAAAAATTATTCTGACGATGGGTTAAATCCAAACGCAGAATGAGCCACAGATGGACGCCGATTAATTCCAAGCACCCGGATTCGTTTCCGGCTTGATGGGCGATTTAGTTAAACCCAGATCCATTGGGGTGCAGGTCGGGCTTCAGCCCGACCTGCCGGGTTAAAACCCGATCCGCAACCCATTGATTTTGCAATGCCTCAAGAGCCAATGGACTGTCTGGGATAACCGGTAGCGTGCGCTCTGCGCTGACCCGGCCAGATTGGCAATTGGCCAACACTTTGCAAATGCACCCGCCGCGCTGCCACGGTTGGTATTGCCCCGCCGTTGCGACTATAATCCGCCTCCTCTTCAGCCTTACTGCCCGTCATATACCGAGATGCAGTTGTTCGCCTTTGGCATTAACCATCAAACCGCGCCACTCGCCGTGCGCGAACAGGTCGCGTTCAACGCCGACGGGATGGAGGGCGCGCTGCGCGACCTGGTGGAAAACGGCGCGGTGAAAGAGGCGGCAATCCTGTCCACCTGCAACCGCACCGAGCTGTATTGCAACGCCGCGCAACCCGACCATGCCATCGACTGGCTGGCGCAGTATCACCATCTGCCGCGCAAGGATATCGACCCCTATCTCTACACGCTGCCGCGCGAGCAGGCCGTGAAGCACTCGTTCCGCGTGGCCAGCGGGCTGGATTCGATGGTGCTGGGCGAGCCGCAGATCCTCGGGCAGATGAAGCTGGCGGTGCGCCAGGCCGAAGAGGCCGGCACGCTGGGCTTCCTGCTGCACAAACTGTTCCAGCGCACCTTCTCTGTCGCGAAAGACGTGCGCACCCAAACCGAGATCGGCGCGAATCTGGTTTCGATGGCCGCTGCCGCAGTGCGGCTGGCCGAGCGGATTTTCCCGAGCATCGCCGAGCAAAACGTGCTGTTCATCGGCGCGGGCGAAATGATCGAACTCAACGCGGTGCATTTCGCGGCACGCGCCCCAAAACACATCACCGTCGCCAACCGCACGCTGGAGCGCGCCCATGTACTGGCGCGGCGCATCAACGGCCACGCGATCACGCTGAACGAATTGCCGGAGCAACTCGCGCATCACGACATCATCGTCACCTGCACCGCCAGCCCGCTGCCTATCCTCGGCAAGGGCATGGTCGAGCGCGCGCTCAAGGCGCGCAAGCACCGCCCACTGTTCATCGTCGACCTGGCCGTGCCGCGCGACGTGGAAGCGGAAGTCGCGGAGCTGGACGACGTATTTCTGTACACCGTGGACGATCTCGCCGAAGTGGTGAAGGACGGCCTCGACGCGCGGCAGAATGCGGTCAAGGAAGCGGAGGTCATCATCGACTCCGGCGTGAACGATTTCGTCCACTGGATGGAATCGCGCGAAGTGGTGCCAACCATCCGCGCGCTGCGCGACCACGCCGAGCGCAATCGCCGCCACGAAATGGAAAAAGCCCTGCGCCTGCTGACCAGGGGCGAGAGTCCTGAAAAGGTCTTGGAAGCGATGAGCAGCGGCCTGACCAACAAATTCCTGCACGCGCCGACCCATGCGCTGAATCAAGTGCACGGCGATGACCGCGAGGCGTTCCTCGATGTGATCCATCGCCTGTATCACCTGCACCCCGACGAATAAAGACACCGCAGAATAATGAACCCCAGTATCGCCGCCAAACTCGCTCAACTGAGCGAGCGCCTGCTCGAAGTCAACCAACTGCTGAGCACCGAAGAAGCCACCCGGAACATGGACACGTTCCGCAAGCTGAACCGCGAACGCGCCGAGCTCGAGCCGGTGGTGGAGTTGTATCACGCCTATCAGGCCTGCCAGGCCGACATCGACACCGCGCAGGGAATGACCGGTGACCCGGAGATGCGCGAATTCGCCGAGGCCGAGATCAAACAGGGACAGGAGCGGCTGACGCAACTCGCTGGCGAGTTGCAGGTGCTGTTGCTGCCCAAGGACCCCAACGACGAGCGCAGCGTATTTCTGGAAATACGCGCCGGCACCGGCGGCGACGAGGCGGCGTTGTTCGCTGGCGATTTGTTCCGCATGTATTCGCGCTTTGCCGAGCGCAAGCGCTGGCAGGTCGAGGTGATTTCGGAAAGCCCCGGTGAAATGGGCGGCTACAAGGAGATTATCGCGCGCATTGTCGGGCCAGGCGCCTACTCGGTGCTGAAGTTCGAATCCGGCGCGCACCGCGTGCAGCGCGTCCCGACCACCGAAACGCAAGGCCGCGTGCATACCTCGGCCTGCACCGTGGCGATTATGCCGGAAGTGGATGAGGTGGACGACGTGGTGCTGAACTCCGCCGACCTGCGCATCGACACGTTCCGCGCCTCCGGTGCGGGCGGGCAGCACATTAACAAGACCGATTCGGCGGTGCGCATCACCCACCTGCCGACCGGCGTCGTGGTGGAATGCCAGGACGGCCGATCGCAGCACCAGAACAAGGCGCAGGCGATGCGCGTGCTGGCGGCGCGCATCAAGGACGCGCAGGTGCGCGAACAGAACGCCAAGACCGCCGCGGCGCGCAAGAGCCTGGTCGGCAGCGGTGACCGCTCCGAGCGCATCCGCACCTACAACTTCCCGCAAGGCCGCGTC
>JAUYGW010000031.1 GCA_030690245.1 Gallionella sp.
ATTTCGATGTTGTCGCAGGTAGAGCACAGGGCGAAATAAAAAGTGTGGCACAAGGCTCGATACACAGTGGCATTTATAAACAACTCTGCAACGACGTTACGATAGCGCGAGACCGCGCATTAACTGACTTGAGCCTCTTCATTGATGGCCACAGCAAGATACAAATACACAAAAAAACAATAAGAGCCGTCATTTATTTTCCAAAACTCATTTTTTAGTCTTATAAAACAATGGTCTTCTCCACCCTCTCACAATCCGACCGCTACGCCGCGCTGCATCCGCTGTTCCCGCGCGCATTCGAATTCATCCGCGACACCGATCTGCTGGCGCTCGCGCCGGGCCGTTACCCCATCGTCGGCGAGCAGTTGTTCGTCATCGTGGAGAGCGTCGCCGGGCGCACGCGCGAAGCAGCGAAGCTGGAATGCCACCGGCGTTACATCGACATCCAGTTGGTGCTGGAAGGCACGGACGAGATGGGCTGGAAGGCGCTGGCGGATTGCACGCAGCCGGTGAGCGATTACAAGGAAGATATCCAGTTTTTCCACGATGCTCCTGCAACGTGGGTCGCCACGCCGCCCGACGCGTTCTGCATCTTCTTCCCGGAGGATGCGCATGCGCCGCTGGTGAGCGGCGGACGAGTGCGCAAGGCGATCTTCAAGATTTCAGTGAAATGACGTAGCGCTGTAGGATGGGTTGAGCGCAGCGATACCCATCGGTTAATCGCCATTGCCCATTTTTGATGGGTATCGCTGCGCTCAACCCATCCTACGAAACTGGCCAATCAGCAGGCCATATCGTCGTCGAAGGCCACATCGCCTTCCGCCACCTTGTCACCCAATTGCAGGTTCTTGAAATCAAACAGGCTGCCGTCCAGCAGGTGCGATGGCTTGACGTTCTGCATCGCGGTGAAGATGGTCTGGCTGCGCCCCGGATATTCCAGCTCCCATGCGGCGAGCATTTTTTTGATGTGCTTGCGCTGCATGTTTTCCTGCGAGCCGCACAGGTTGCACGGGATGAGCGGGAATTCCATGCCGCGCGCATAGCGGGCGATGTCCTTTTCCATGGAATAAGCCAGTGGGCGGATCACGATATGGTCGCCCTTGTCGGTCACCAGCTTGGGCGGCATCGCCTTGAGCTTGCCACCGAAGAACATATTCAAAAACAGCGTCTCGATCATGTCGTCGCGATGATGCCCCAGTGCGATTTTGTTCGCGCCGAGCTCTTGCGCGACGCGGTAGATGATGCCGCGCCGCAGCCGCGAACACAGCGAGCAGGTGGTCTTGCCCTCGGGAATCTTTTCCTTGACGATGGAATAGGTATCCTGATTTTCAATGTGGTACTCCACGCCGATGGACTTGAGATAATTCGGCAGCACTTCTTCTGGGAAGCCCGGCTGCTTCTGGTCGAGGTTCATTGCGACGATGCGGAAATCGATCGGTGCGCGCTTGCGCAAGGTGAGCAGGACGTCGAGCAGGGTATAGGAGTCCTTGCCGCCGGACAGGCACACCATCACGCTGTCGCCATTCTCGATCATGTTGAAGTCGGCGATCGCCTTGCCGACCTGATGTTCGATCCGTCCCTTGAGGCGGTTGAAATTGGTCGAGTGGCGCTCGAACTGGATGGGTTGTGCGATGTCGTTCATGAAAATTTCCAAATAAAAATCCAGTTAAATGTTGATACTTCTGCCGCCATCGACGGCAATGATCTGTCCGGTCACATAAGGCGCGTCCTGAATCAGGAAAGCCACGGTTCTGGCGATGTCGTCCGGCTCACCTTCGCGCTTGAGCAGCGTGTGCGCGACGATTTTGCGGCGCTGTTCCTCGTCCATCCACGCCGCGTTTTCCGGCCACATGATGACGCCCGGTGCGACGGCGTTGACGCGCACCTGCGGCGCCATCTCCTGCGCCAGC
>JAUYGW010000036.1 GCA_030690245.1 Gallionella sp.
ATGCCCGCGAACATCGGTGTCGCGGGCATGGCCCGCTCCTACAAACATATCACCCGATAATAAGCTTTATTTATTGGCTAAAAAAATCTCCAGTAGGTCATTCAAAAAACGTTGCCCGAGCTGCGTCGGCGCAATACGCTGATGGTCGCGCACTAGCAGCCCGCGCCGCTCGGCCTCTTCCAGTTCGCGGCGAATGTTGAGCAGTGGCAAACTGGTGCGCTCCTGAAACAGCACGTTGTCGAAACCCTGGTTCAAGCGCAGCGCATTCATCATGAACTCGAACGCCAGTTCGTCGCGCCCCACTTCATGCTCGCTTTGCAGCGGTGTGCCTTTTGCCACCTGTTCTATATAGGCCTGCGGTTGCCTGTGGCGCGCCTGGCGGATCACTTTATCGTGAAAGCTCAGCTTGCTGTGTGCGCCTGCACCGATGCCGAGGTAATCGCCGAACTGCCAGTAATTCAGGTTGTGGCGCGACTGCCGTTTTGAAACAGGCTTGCGCAGCAAGACCGCGTCACTCTCGCCCGCTTGCGGGAGATAACCAGCGACTTGCCCGCTTGCGGGCTTAGTCGAATGGCTAGTTGTTACATCAGAGGTAGGAGAGAGGGCATCGAGCAGCGCGAAAGCCGAAGTCTCGTAGTGCTGGTAACCGTGTGTTGCCAGCAGCTCCTCGATGCGTTGCTGCATGTCGCTGCTCGCGTCGTCGTCAGGCAGCGACGGCGGATTGCGATGGAACAGCGTGTTCGGCTCCAGCGTGAGGTGATAGCAGGACAGGTGTTGCGGCGCGAACGACAGCGCAGTTTGCAAGTCCTGCAACGCCTGCTCCAAAGACTGTTTCGGCAGCGCGTACATCAGGTCGATATTGATATTGCCGAAATGCCGCTGCGCGATTTCGATCGCGCGCTTGGCCTCGTCGGCAGAGTGGATGCGCCCCAGCGCTTGCAGATGCGCGTCTTTGAAACTCTGAATGCCCAGCGACAGACGGTTCACGCCCGCGTCGCGGTAGGCCGCGAAACGCGCCGCTTCCACCGTGCCGGGATTGGCCTCCAGCGTGATCTCCGCGCCGAGATCGAGCGGCAGCAACATGCGCACGTTGCGCAGGATCTCTGCGACACTCTCGCCGCTCAACATGCTGGGCGTGCCGCCGCCGAAGAACACCGTGTAAACCTTGCGCCCCCAGATCAGCGGTAGAGCCAGTTCCAGGTCGCGGATCAGTGCTGCAACATACTGCTTTTCGAGGGATGCAAAGATTCTACCCTCTCCCCAGCCCTCTCCCTGCAAGGGAGAGGGAGTGCGCACCTCATGCGAATTGAAGTCGCAATACGGACATTTGCGCACGCACCACGGGATGTGGATATACAGCGACAGCGGCGGCAAGGCCTGAAAATTCACGGCTTGCGACTTGAAGGTGACAGGTTGTAGCGAGTGAGCGGTCATGCGCCGTTGCCGGATTGAAGTTTATCCAGCAACACCTTCATCGCCTTGCCGCGATGGCTGATGGCGTGTTTCTCGTCGCGCTCCAGTTCGGCGCTCATCTTGCCCAGTTCGGGCAGCCAGAACAGCGGGTCGTAGCCGAAGCCGCCGTCGCCGCGCTCCTCATGCGCGATCTCGCCGTGCCATTCGCCCTCGGCGATCAGCGGCTGCGGGTCGTCGGCGTGGTGCAGCAGCACCAGCACGCAGTAGTAATGCGCGCGGCGATCCGTCGCGCCTTGCATGTCCTGCAGCAGTTTTTCGTTGTTGCGCCGATCCGACTTGGGGTTGTCTCCGGCATAGCGCGCGGATTGCACGCCGGGCGCGCCGCCCAGGGCGGTGACGCAGATACCGGAATCGTCCGCCAGCGCGGGCAGGCCGCTCAGGCGGCTGACATGGCGCGCCTTGGCGAGGGCGTTTTCGATGAAGGTGAAGTGCGGTTCTTCAGCCTCTGCGATGCCGAGCTGCGCCTGCGTCAGCACCTCGATGCCGAGCGGCTGCAACAGGAACTGGAATTCGCGCAGTTTGCCGGGGTTGTTGGAAGCGATGACGAGTTTGTTCATACTTGAAAAACGCAATTGAGCCACGGATGAACACGGATAGACACGGACAAAACCTCTATGGCAAGGGGTGGGTATTTCATCAGTGTCTATCCGTGTTCATCCGTGGCTAACTGAAGTTTTGGTTTCAATCCGTTTAATCTGCGGGCGGCTGCTTTTGCTTATCCCACCAGCGCGGCGCGCTGTTTGTCGATCAGCTGCGCGATGCCGGCCTTCGCCAGCTCCAGCAGCTCGTCCATCTCGGCGCGGCTGAAAGCATGGCCTTCGGCGGTACCCTGCACTTCGACGAAATGGCCGTTGCCCAGCATCACCACGTTCATGTCGGTGTCGCAGGCGGAGTCTTCCGCGTAATCCAGGTCCAGCACCGGCTTGCCCTGGTAGATGCCGACCGAGATCGCGGCGATAAACTCCTTGAGCGGTGTCTCCTGAATTTTGCCTTTGTTCAGCAAACCGCTCACCGCATCGTGCAGCGCGACGAACGCTCCCGTGATGCTCGCGGTGCGCGTGCCGCCGTCGGCCTGGATCACGTCGCAGTCGATCACGACGGTGCGCTCGCCGAGCTTGCCGAGGTCGACCACGGCGCGCAGGCTGCGGCCGATCAGCCGCTGGATTTCCTGGGTGCGCCCGGATTGCTTGCCCTTGGCTGCCTCGCGCCCCATGCGCTCATTGGTGGAACGCGGAAGCATGCCGTATTCCGCGGTGACCCAGCCTTCGCCGCTGCCCTTTTTGTGCGGCGGCACGCGCTCTTCCACGCTGGCGGTGCAGATCACCTTGGTGTCGCCGCATTCGATCAGCACCGAACCTTCGGCATGTTTGGTGTAGCGGCGGGTGATACGGATTTCACGTAACTGGTGGGGTAGTCTTTGGCTGGGGCGCATGTTGTATTCCTGGTTAGTAGTTAGTAGTTAGTAGGAAGTGGGGAGTGGGTTTTCTACTTACCACTGAGGCACAAAGTGCCGTTCTACTCCCTACTTCCCGAATCTAGGTGATTTCCAGAATATGGCAGACGGGTTTGTCGGTGTCGTGGGCGGCTTCGCCGCTGCCCCAGCGCACCGCGATGCCGGTGACGTTGTCGGAATGGCCGTTTCCACGCTCAAGCGCGCGTGCGATGAAAATATCCAGCACCTCGGTAACGGGATCTGCGGCGAATGCCTCGACCAATTCCTGGTCGGTGAACGGCCCCCACAGGCCATCGCTGGCGAGCAGCAGCACGTCGCCGTGTTGCAGCGCGACCGGTTTGCCGGGTTCCATGTAAAACATATCCTCGACGCCGCCGAGGCAGTTGGTGATCTGGTTGCGTTGCGGGTGGACGCGCGCTTCTTCGGCGGTGATCATGCCCCAATCGGACCACTGCTGCACCATCGAATGATCGCGTGTTCTGACCAATGCCGCGCCATCGCGCAGCAGATACAGGCGCGAATCTCCGGCATGGCCCCAATAAACTTCGCCGTCCTGGATCAGCGCGGCCACGCCGGTCGATCCCGGGAAACCGCCCAATGCCTTGTCGTGCGCAATCCTCAGGATGCGTTCGTGGGCATGGCGCATGGCGCCTGCAACAAACTCGGCAGGGTCGGCAATGCGCGGCCGCGCATCCCGGTCGAACGATTCGACAAAAGTTCCGACGATCAGGTCCGCCGCCACCTCGCCGTGCAAATGCCCGCCCATGCCGTCCGCCAGCACCAGTAGCAACGCGTCGCTGCTGTAGGCATAGGCGGCGCGATCCTGGTTGTATTTGCGGTTGCCGATATGGCTGGCCTGGTGTATCGAGAAATTCATGGGCGAACGGGGAATTTGACAGGTCGCAATCGTAATATAATGCGCCGCTTCAGCACAGCCCTTTATTTTGGAAGCCTTGCCATGATTCTCAGCATGACCGGTTATGCCACCGCCAGCGCGGAACTCGACAGCGGCTCGCTGACGCTGGAGCTGCGCGCCGTCAACCATCGCTATCTGGATATCCAGTTGCGCATGCCGGACGAGTTGCGCGGCGTCGAAGGCGCGCTGCGCGAGGCGATCACCGCGCAATTGCAGCGCGGCAAGGTGGAATGCCGCATCAACTATGCGGCGCGCGGCGCGCAAAGCGGCGCGGCGCTGAACCGCGACCTGCTGCAACAGCTCGTTGCATGGAACAAGGAAGTGCAGGCGGCGCTGCCGGATGCGCGCTCCCTGAGCGTGGCCGATGTGCTGCGCTGGAACGGCCTGCTGGAAACGCCCGGCGCGTCGGCGGACGTGATGCGCGCCGCGCTGCTCGGCCTGCTGCAAGAGGTATTGCAGGAATTTTCCGCATCGCGCGCGCGCGAGGGCGAGAAGCTCAAGGATTTCCTGCTGCAGCGAGTGGAGAAGATCGAGGCGCTGCGCACCGCCGTGATACCGCATGTTCCCGCCGCGATCGCCGCTTACGAGCAGAAGCTCGCCGCAAGGCTGCGCGAGGCCATACAAAATGCGCCGTCACAGGATAACGGGACACTGGGCATCAGCGACGAGCGCATCCGCCAGGAGATTACGCTGTTCACCAGCAAGATCGACGTGGACGAGGAGCTGTCGCGGCTGGCCAGCCATCTGGCCGAAATGCGCCGTATCCTCACGCAGGGCGGCGCGGTGGGCAAACGCCTGGACTTCCTGATGCAGGAACTGAACCGGGAAGCCAACACGCTCGGTTCGAAGTCGGTCGATGCGGAAGTGTCGCGCAGCGCGATGGAGATGAAGATCCTCATCGAGCAGATGCGCGAACAAATTCAGAACCTAGAGTAAAAAAATACATTCACCACGAAGAACACAGAGATCACGAAGATTTTTCACAGATGCGAATATGTCGAATGCTTGCCTCAAGGTAGCTTCAACTTACCGAAAACGCATTTTTTCTTCGCGTCCTTCGTGCTCTTCGTGGTTTAAATAAGAAAATCGAGGTAAACCATGTCTGGAAATTTATTCGTCATCAGCGCGCCTTCCGGTGCGGGCAAGACCAGCCTGGTGCATGCGCTGCTCAACATCAATCCGCAGATTGATTTGTCGGTTTCCTACACCACGCGCAATCCGCGTGCCGGTGAGCATGACGGCAAGGACTATCATTTTGTCAGCCGTGCAACCTTTTCCGCGATGGCGGGGCGCGGCGAGTTTCTGGAAAGCGCGGAAGTATATGGCAACCTGTATGGCACCTCGCAAACCTGGATCAGCCAGGAGATCGCCAAGGGACGCGACATCCTGCTTGAAATCGATTGGCAGGGCGCGGCGCAGGTACGCCGTCTGTTTCCAGAATGTATCAGCATTTTCATCCTGCCGCCGTCCATGGAGACGCTGGAGCAGCGCCTGAAAGGGCGCGGCAAAGACAACGACGAGGTCATTGCCAGGCGCATGGCGGCGGTACACGACGATGTCGCCCATGTCGCCGAATTCGATTATGTTATTATCAACGACAACCTGAATGAAGCGTTGCGCGAACTCAATGCGGTGGTGCTTTCCGCCAGATTGAGATGCGCAACGCAACTGACGCGTTATCAGGAATTAATCAACCAGTTGCAGAATCCGGAGTAAACCATGGCACGCATTACGATCGAAGAATGTCTCACCTATATTCCGAACCGCTTTGAATTGACGCTGGCTGCCGCCTACCGCGCGCGCCAGCTGGCCAACGGCGCAAGCCATCTGGTCGAAGAGAGCAATGACAAGCCTACCGTCGTCGCGCTGCGCGAAATCAGCGAGGGCAAGGTGGGCAAAGAAATCCTCCACCGCAGCCAGGCATAACCTCGTGATTTTGCATGGCCGACGCAGATCTACTTATCGAGGAAGTCTCCGCCTATCTTAAACCGCAGGACGTCGAATACGTCCGTGAGGCGATAGCATTCAGCCATGCCGCGCACCAGGGCCAGACGCGCCAATCCGGCGATCCGTATGTTTCCCACCCGCTTGCCGTCGCGCGCATTCTCACCACCTTGCACCTCGATGCGCAGGCGATCATCGCCGCGTTGCTGCACGATGTGGTGGAGGACACCGACGTCACCTCCGAGCAGGTCGCCGGAAAATTCGGTAAGCCGGTCGCGGAACTGGTCGATGGACTGAGCAAGCTGGACCGGATCCAGTTCGAGACCCGCGAGGATGCGCAGGCGGAAAATTTCCGCAAGATGCTGCTGGCGATGGCTCGCGACGTGCGTGTCATCCTCATCAAGCTGGCCGACCGTTTGCACAACATGCGCACGCTGGAATCCATGGCGCACGACAAATGCGAGCGCATCGCCCGCGAGACCATTGAAATCTACGCGCCGATCGCCAACCGTCTCGGCCTGTATGATATTTACCACGAGTTGCAGGATCTGAGTTTCAAACACCTGCACCCCAACCGCTACACGGTGCTGGCCAAGGCGCTCAAGGTGGCGCGCGGCAACCGCCGCGAAGTGGTCAGTAAAATCCTCGATTCGATACGGCAACGCCTGGCCGAGCTCAACATCCAGGCGGATGTGACCGGCAGGGAAAAAAATATTTACAGCATCTACAAAAAGATGCAGAGCAAGTCGCTGGCCTTTGCCGAGGTGCTGGATATCTACGGGTTCCGCGTGCTGGTCAACGATTTCGCTTCCTGCTATGTGGCGCTGGGCGCGCTGCACGGCCTGTACAAGCCGATTCCCGGCAAGTTCAAGGATTACATCGCCATCCCCAAGGTGAACGGTTACCAGTCGCTTCACACCACGCTGTTCGGGCCCTTCGGCACGCCCATCGAAATCCAGATCCGCACCCATGAGATGCACAAGATCGCCGATGCCGGCGTGGCCTCGCACTGGCTGTACAAGAGCGGCCATGCTTCAATCAATGACCTGCACCAGAAGACCCACCAATGGTTGCAGGAGCTGCTGGAAAGCCTGAGCCAGAGCAGCGATTCCTCGGAATTTCTGGAGCACCTCAAGGTAGACCTGTTCCCCGACGAGGTCTATGTGTTCACGCCGAAAGGCAAGATCCTCTCGCTGCCGCGCGGCGCGACTGCGGTGGACTTTGCCTACAGCGTGCACACCGACATCGGCAACCACTGCATCGCCGTCAAGGTCAATCATGAGCTGGTGCCGTTGCGCACCGAACTCAGGAACGGCGACCGCGTGGAAATCGTCACTGCGCCGCAGGCCAAACCCAATCCGGCCTGGCTGTCTTATGTGACCACCAGCAAGGCGCGCAGCCATATCCGTCACTTTCTCAAGACCATGCAGTCCGGCGAATCCGCGCAATTCGGCGAACGTTTGCTGAATCAGGCGCTGCACGCGCTCGGGGTCAAACCGCAAGACATGGATGAGGCGCACTGGAACAAATTGTTCAAGGATACCGGCGTGAAATCACGCCAGGAAATACTTGCCGACATCGGCCTGGGCCGCCGCCTCAACATGGTGGTGGCGCGGCAACTGGCGCGTGTCGGCGAAACGGTATCGAATGAAACGGCGGCCAGTACGGCTATCACGATACAGGGCACGGAAGGCATGGCGGTGCAATTCGCCAAGTGTTGCCGCCCTATCCCCGGCGATCCGATCATCGGCGTGATCAAGAGCGGCCAGGGGCTGATGGTGCATACCCGCGACTGCGCGGCATTACAAAAAGGGCGCGGCGGCGAACAATGGCTGGATGTGGTGTGGGACAAGGATATCCACCGCCCCTTCGATGTCGGCCTTAAACTGGTGGTCGCCAACCAGCGCGGCGTGCTGGCGAAGGTGGCGGCCGCGATTGCCGAAGCGGAATCCAACATCGAGAACGTCAACTTCACCAATGAAGGCGAATGCACCGCGCTGCACTTCACGCTGGAAGTGAGTAACCGCCTGCACCTCGCAAACATTATGCGCAGCCTGCGCAAAATACCGGAAGTCATACGGATTATCCGGTAATCCTGTTTTGCAGGAAATGCCGCTGACTTGCTGCGCGGCACTATCGCAACCGGATGATGCTGGTGTTATTGGGCGAAAAAATGCAAGGCCGCAACGAGCGCCCATATGCCGTTAGCCGGTATCGCGTAAAAAGGGAGGCACTATGAACCTGATGTTCTGGAAGAAAACAACCGGCGCCGGTGTAGAGGCGGAGGATGCGTTTGAAGATACTGCCACGAACACAAAGTCGGGGGTGGCCGCGTGGATGAAACTGCGACTTGCTGCCCTGACCAGCCATTTCAAGAGAACCCCGGCATTTAGCGCAGAAGAGGATCATGCTCCGGAGGCGCCCGAGGGTTCGAAAAAACCAGTCGGAGCTGCTGCCAGAGAACCTGATCTGGAGTCGCCCGACATGGAAGTTCCGGCCAAGCCGGGACTGTTTGTACGGGCGAAACTGCGGCTCATTGCCCTGGCCCGGCGTTTTAAAAAAACACCTGTTTCAGACGTTGCAGAAGGCGACGAAGAAGATGTGCCTGAAATCAATCCGGTACGCTTCAAAAAACGGCTGATTATCGGCGGCGCAATCGGCCTGCTGGTTCTATTGCTGGCCGGCATCGGGTTTGCCCTTTGGCCTGCCGCCCCGCCGCATCAAGAACAGCCGGACACCGGGCGCGATGCTGCCCGCCCCAGCGAATCCGCACCTCCATATCCCGCGCCTGGTGAGCCTCAAGCCACCACGCCCGAGAAACCTCAATCCGAAATTGAGGCGCTTAAAAAAGAGAATGCCGAATTGCATGCAAGAATCGAGGCGCTTAAAAGAGAACTGCCGCAACAGCAGTCTTCTGTTCCGGCGGCCCGGCATGCCGGCGGGAACGCCCCTTCATCCTCCGCCGGCGGTGAAATGATGATCGGCAACAAGGATCCCAAGGGCACCGCAATGACGCTGAAGGAAGCCATCGAGGCGATGAACGCCAGTTCGGGCGATCACGCCAAAAAACCCGCCAAATAAACCAGCAACGGGAATGCGCCGGAGTAGCTTGAGCAATTCCATTATCCGGTGCATAGTTAAACCATTAATAAGATAGACATTCATATCATGGATAAAAATAAAGAAGCTGCCCCTGATATATCGGCTTTTCTCGCGTCGGCAGTACACGACATGAAGAACTCCATCGGTATCCTGATTAATTTTCTGGAATCCAACCTCACCGAACTGGGGCCTGATGCACGGGATAAGGCGACGCCGATGTTATACGAGGTCAAGCGGGTCAATGACAATTTGGTCCAGATGCTTGCGATTTACAAGATCGGCAACCAATTTTATCCGTTCGACCTGACAGAAAATTCCATCGACGACTTTGTGCGGGAAATTGTCGAACAAAATAAAACTCTGCTGGAATATTCCGGCATTACCCTGGACGTGGACCTGGATGAGGGGTTGACCTGGTATTTCGATTGCGAGTTGATTTCCGGTGTGATCTCCCATGCATTAAACAATGCGACGCACTATACCAAGGACAAATTGCGGCTTTCCGTCAAAGAAGAGGACAGGGAATTGGTAATGCGGGTCGAAGATAACGGCAGCGGTTACCCGGACAGCGTGCTCGAAGCCGGGGATGCCGTCAGCAAGGGGGTAAATTTCGCCTCGGGCAGCACGGGACTCGGGCTGTATTTCTCCTCCATGGTAGCCAAACTCCACAAAAACCGCGGCCGAACTGGCGGGATATTCCTCGAGAACGGCGGTAATTTAGGCGGCAGCTGTTTTATTTTGCGCCTTCCATAAAGGGCAAATTCATGTACTTACCCTCGGATTCCACTTCCCTGTTTGCCGGCAAGTCATTTTTAATTATTGACGATTTTCAGGGCATGCGCTCGATGCTGCGTGAAATGCTTAGAACCTTCGGCACCAAGAATATCGATACCGTCACCAATGGCAAGGAGGCCATAGCCTACCTGGAGAAAAACAAATACGACGTCGTGTTATGCGACTACAACCTGGGCAGCGGCAAGAACGGGCAGCATATCCTTGAAGAGGCAAAATTCCGCGGCTTGATCGGCCTTGCGACGGCCTGGATTATCATCACCGCTGAAAAGACCGCCGATCTGGTTTTTGGCGCCGCCGAGTATATGCCGGACGATTACATCATCAAGCCGGTCAACGAGGCCACGATGAAAAGCCGGCTGGAAAAAGTGCTCACCAGAAAAGAAATGCTGGCCGATATAGAAAGAGCCGCGAGCGAAAAGAATTATGGCCTCACCATCGCCCTTTGCGACAAGGCGCTAGCCTTAAGCAAGACCAACGCCACGGAATTGCAGCGCATCAAGACAAGCATGTTGCTGACCATGGGCAGATATGATCGTGCCCAGCAGGAATTTGAGCTGATACTGGCCAAGCGCGACATCCCCTGGGCCAAGACCGGCCTCGGCAAGGCGGTTTTTTACAAGGGCGAGCATGCAAGGGCGCAGCAATTGTTCCGTGAAGTCATCAACGAGAACCCGGCTTACCTGGAAGCGCATGACTGGCTCGCCAGGAGCTACGAAGCAGCCGGTGAACTGGAGGAAGCGCAGCGTGCGCTGGCGCGATGCACGGAGTTGTCGCCGAATTCGGTCATTCGCCAGAAGAACCTTGGGGAGCTTGCGCACAAACGAGGCGATCTGGAAACCGCCGAAAATGCTTTTCGTAAAACCATCAAGCTGGGGCAATTTTCCATTCATAAATCGCCGGTTGCCTACCTCGGTTTGGCCAAGATATGTTCGGAAAACGACAACCCTGCCGAAGCGCTGCAAATTCTGAAGGATACCTGCAAGGAATTTGAAGGTGCAGAAACCGGTTTTCACGCCAAGGTGGTTGAAGGTATGGTTTACAGCAAGTCCGGCGATTTGGTCAACGCAGGAAGAATCTCCAGGGAAGTGGCCGAACTGGTCAAGGCGGATGATAGTCATCGCGCCTCCAGCGTCATGCTCGAAGCTGCGCAGATGTTCCTGGCAACCGGAAACAAGGAAGCCGCCGAAAACATAGCGCAGACCCTCGTCAAAAACAATCACGAAAACGCCGAACTGCTCGCACAGGTCAATGATTTATACAGCCAGGCCGGCATGTCTGACCAAGGCGAGGAACTGGTCAAAAACTCCCGTCAGGAAGTCATTGCGATCAACGACCGCGGCGTAATTCTGGCCAAGGAAGGCAAGCTGGATGAAGCGATCCGGTTACTTGGCGAGGCGCACTCCAGGCTCCCGAATAACAAACGGATCATGATCAACCTATCCAACATGGCCGTTATGTCCATGCGGAAAAACGGCAAGAACGGCGACATGATGCTGATAGTGGATGAATGTTTGAGACAGGTCGCCAAACTCGATCCCCAGGATAAATGGTGCGCCCAATTGCGGGTTGCACTGGATGCACTTCCCGCATAGCCAGGTTTGCTCGGGCGCAAGATGCCCTTTCATTGCCGGGATGACAGGTCAAGGTTCCGCCAGGCGGCGGTTGCTACTCCGCCGTCTGGCGCTGGGCATGGTCAGTGGTCAACGAAAATTCGACAAGATCAGCAGGGTTTTCGGAGTAAGGCTGACCCAGACTGATAGAGCCTGATCCACGCAGGATCATTTCCTCACGCGCAAGCCGAACCACATTTCCGTCGCTGAAGCGGAGATAGGTGCCGTTGGTGCTCTGATCCGCAAGGACGAACTTACCAAACCGCAATTCGATTCGGACATGCTGGCGCGAGGCAAAGCCGTTCTGAACGATGATATCGCAGGTGTCTCCGCGCCCCAATACAATGCTCCGGCGTTCCTTGTTTATTTTGAGCGACTGTTCGCGGTAACGCAAAGTCATCTCGTCGATGTTGTCCATGGACTTGCGGAAGGCAGGCGTGCCGACTCGGGTACTCAGCATGTCATCCATTTCCCAGATAACAATGGAAATATCGAGCTGTTCCTGCTTGCCCTTGAACTCGGCGCGCATTACCTGGCGCGTTTTCTCACGCAGATCCGGCGGCAGCGCGCTGACTGCGGCCTGAGTCGTCATGATCTGGCTTGCCCTGGTTATCGCGGCAACGCGCGCGGCGACGTTGACGGTATCGCCGAACACATCGCCGGACTCGCAGATTACCTCGCCATAATTGAAACCGATGCGGATATGCATCGGATGTTTGCCTTCATACTCGCCGCTTTCCACCGTGCGCTGCATAGCGCAGGCGGCATGCAGCGCGGCTTCGGCGCTGGGAAAGGTGCACATGATTTCATCGCCGATGGTTTTGATCAGCACGCCATGATAGGCGGAGATTTCACCGGTCATCATCGCGACGCACTGCGCTATCAGGCGGCGCGCCAGATTATCCCCAAGGTGATCGTAGAGCGCGGTGCTGCCGCAGATGTCGGCAAACAGGACCGCAAGTTTTTTTATTTGATGCGGCATGACAAACGATCTGGAACGGCACCGGAGAAGCCATGTTTGTTCTTCATGAAACTGCCCTCATCCTTTTCACGCAAAACCAAATTTATCTCCTTGAGGT
>JAUYGW010000058.1 GCA_030690245.1 Gallionella sp.
CGGAACCGGTGGTGCTACTAGCGACGTGGAATCCTACGCTCTCGAACTTCTCAACAATCCAAACTTCTTAATTGCCAACGTACCTCAAAACATCCGAGGACAGGTGCTCGCCAAAAGAGACCAGATAGTAAATGACGCTAACCAAGCAGATCAAGCGGCGGCCGCTCAAGCTATGAAATCGAGCCAGCCAAAGATCACCGCTAAGGACTTCGGTGGTGGGGTCAAAGATGTATTCACTCAACAGCTACCGAGCCTCGCAAAGTCCGGATTCAACACAACTAAGGACTTCTTCAAAGGTCTCTTCGGTATAGGAAATTAAAACGCTATGGCTTACATCAAAGATCCGAAAACTGGAAAGTACATACAGACAGGTAGTGCCGTTGCACCGGCATCTGCTCCAGTTTCTGTACCAGCACCGTCGTCAGGTTCTGCGATCAAATACCAAAAAGGTGCTGACGGAAAATACATAACGACCGAAGCTCCAAAAGCGACTGGCAAACCAAACATCACCACTGTCGAGGGATTGCGAGACTTCGCAACTCAAAACAATGTCAGTGTCGATTCTTCTCAACCGAAAGAATCCACATTGCAGAAAATTCTTCACGTACTCAACACTGGCGGATACGCTGTTGGAGGTCTTATAAGCGGAAAAGGAATCAAGGCCGGAATTCAAGAACACATCCAGCCGTCTGAAGCACTCGGAATCAAGAGCAAGGTTGGGGGCTTTATCGCGGACATCCTGCTTGATCCAACAACGTACATCACGTTTGGCTATGGTGCCGGTGCAAAGCTCGCAACGAAAGCCGGAACTGTCGTGTTGAGCAAAACTGGTACGTCACTGCTTAAGAAATCGATTCTTGAAGTCGGAGAAACAGCCGCTCGAAAAGCTTTCGCTGAAAAAGTACTTGTTGAAGGTGGCGAAAAATTCCTTGCCAAAGGTGGACTCAAAGTCGCTGGTGTTCAAGTACTACCTCGAAGTGCGGTCACTGCACCATTCAGAGCGGCCGATTGGATCGCAGAGAAAACACCAGTAGTCGGCAAGATGTACGAGAGCGCAAAAGACCTCGCCGGAAAAGCATTCGTACCATTTAAGAGCATCAAAGAATTGCCAGGACGAATCGGCGAGGACTATGTCGATAAGTTTTCTCAATTCAGTAAAGCCACGCGATCAGAAGTTGGCAAAGCTGTTGGAGAAGCGACAGAGCTTGGCAAGACCGCAACAAAGGAACTTGGAAAAGATGCCGGAACTAGAGTCGGCCGACTCATCGAGGGAATGACAGATATTCCTGCAAAGACAGCCGCTGGAGTCGAGCAAGTAGCCACCAAAGGAAACAGCGTTATCGACAATATCATCGGACACATTCAAGGCGAACATAAACGCTTTGCATCTTTAGAAAAAGAACGAGGACTGCTTGATACCGAGCTTCCAGATTATCTACGCCACTACCTGACACCAGAGGGTCGTGAGTTCCTCGCAAAGAATACCGATGTTGCACAAGAGCTTCTACAAAAGACACGTGTAAGCACTCCGTTCGCAAAAGAAAGAAACCTCGATGACACGATCGTAAATATCAATAGTTACTTCCGCAAAACTCACGGCGTGAAGCTCTTTGAGCAGGACGCATTCAAGGCGTTTGGTGCTCGTAAAGCTGAACACGTCAAAGCCGTGAACACTTACGACTTCCTGACCGACGTGGGAAAGCAATTCGGTAAGCAAGCCGAAATGGTCACTAAAGAATTCAAGCATCCGATCAGTGGACAGATGGTGAAAAAAGAGACAGCTAAACCAATCTTCGACAACGGAATGCGATACATCGAAAGTACCGTACCTCAACTCAAAGGCGTACTTCTGCCCGAACAAATCGTGAAGCATGTCGAGGAAAC
>JAUYGW010000077.1 GCA_030690245.1 Gallionella sp.
CCAACACCACGCTGTCGCGCGAGGGGGTGGAGAATCTGCCGCACGGCGACGAGACCGGCGGCCTTTCCGGCGCGCCGGTGCGCGACAAATCCACCGCCGTGATCCGCGCACTCGCCGCCGAACTAAAGGGCGCACTGCCGATCATCGGCGCGGGCGGCATCCTGAGCGGCGCGGACGCCGCTGAAAAAATCAGTGCCGGGGCGGCACTGGTGCAGGTATACAGCGGCCTGATCTATCGCGGCCCGGCATTGGTCGGCGAATGCTGCGCCGCCATCCGCGCCCTGGATTGAGCCGCCCTTAACCAGATTGGAACCCGTTCGGGCTGACGCTTGACATTGGTTCTAACCAGGACTAATATTAGTCCTAATTAGAACCAACTGGTTAAATCATGCCTTCCCCAATCTTTCTGCCGCTGTTGCGCGAACTGGTCAGCACCTACCAGGCCTTCGAGGTTTATTCGGCCGTGCATATTCGCTCGCTTGACCTGACGCCGCCGCAGTTCGATATCGTCGCGACCCTGGGCAACACGCCCGGCATGCCGCTCAAGGAACTGGGCGAAAAAACGCTGATTACCAAGGGCACGCTTACCGGGGTGGTTGATCGCCTTGCAGACAAAGGGCTGGTGCGCCGCACCGCATCGCCCAGCGACGGGCGCAGCCAAATCGTCCAGTTGACGCCGCAAGGGGAGAAATTGTTTGCGCGCGTTTTTCCGGCGCATATCTCGCACATGGAGCGCGTTTTCGCCCAATTGTCACCACAAGAGCTGGCCGGAATGACCGCCGGCCTGCACCGCCTGCGCGAGGCGTTTGCCGCCGCACACGGCTCGGACGGGGAGACGCCATGACCGCCGCAACCCGTTACACCGGAACGGCGATCGCGCTGCACTGGCTGATAGCGCTGCTGATTTTCGCGACCTTTCCGCTCGGAGTCTATATGCACGAGCTGGCGCTTTCGCCGTTCAAACTGAAGCTGATCAGCTATCACAAATGGCTGGGCGTCACGATCTTCCTGCTGACCGTGGCGCGCCTGGCATGGCGCGCGACGCATACCCCGCCGCCGCTGCCGGAAACCATCCCTGCGTGGCAACAGCGCGCCGCCCACAGCCTGCATTTTCTGCTCTATGTGCTGCTGCTGGCGATCCCTATTTCGGGCTGGCTGATGAGTTCGGCCAAGGGCATCCCCGTGGTTTATCTCGGGCTGGTGCATCTGCCCGACCTGGTGGGCAAAGACAAGGTGCTGGGTGACCTGCTGGCAGGCGTTCATCAGATGCTGAACTTCGGGCTGCTGACGCTGGTCGGCATGCACATCGCGGCGGCACTCAAGCACCATTTCATCGAACATGACGCGACGCTGCGCCGCATGTTGCCATTTATCAAAGGAGATCAGCCATGAAAAACCCGCACCGTTATTTCTTGCCGCTGTTGCTGGCCTGTGCGCCGATCCACACCCAAGCCGCCGAATTCAACCTGGTGCAGGCCGACAAGAGCACGCTGGTCTTTGCGTATAAACAGATGGGCGTGCCGATGGAAGGCAACTTCGGTAGGTTTTCGGTCCGCATCAATTTCGACCCGACCCGGGTCAACGCCGCCCAGGCACGGATCGAAGTCGACCTTGCCAGCATCGATACCGGTTCCAGCGAGGCAAATGACGAGGTCGCCGGCAAACAGTGGTTCAACACCAAAGCATTCCCGTCCGGCCAATTTGTCTCCACCGGCGTCAAGGCTCTGGGCGGCAACCGCTATGAAGTCCTCGGCAAACTGACCCTCAAGGGAAAAGCCCTGGACGTTGCAGCGCCCTTTACCTTC
>JAUYGW010000067.1 GCA_030690245.1 Gallionella sp.
CTTTCCGCCGGGGCTTCCACATCGCCTTCGATGGACATCAAGCCTTCTTTGCGCACCTTGTTCAGCAGCTCATACAACAAGGCCATCAGCTCCATATAGACGGCCTTGTTGTATTTTGACCCCTTCAGGGTCTTCGGCAAATTCTTGAGCGTCGCCTTGATCACCTTGCCGGTATTGCCGACAAGAAAGGCGCCGCCTGCAGCGCCTCCGATCATGAGCAGTTCAATCGGTTGAAACAAGGCGGCCAGGTGGCCGCCAGCCATAGCAAAGCCGCCGAAGACCGACAAACACACCACCACATAACCGATGATTACCAACATACCCGCATTCCCTGTTGTTGTTTATCCCCGCAAGGGGGAGGCCGGTGGATACCCCGCCGCTTACACGACGACCCGCGTTGCAGCCGACAAAGCCATTGCGTATTCTAGATTAATTCAGCAGGATTGGGAGCAGATGTATGCACATTGGCGCAGTTTTTGGTCGGATTGGGCCGCAAGTCCATGCCGGCGCGCCAGACTTGTCGGCATAAACCCAATCAACAAGCGGCTTGCGCAGCGGCAATCGAGGCCTGTTTGGCAGCCTTGGTCTTGCCGGCGCGCGCGGGAGGATGACAGATGCCGCACACATAATTGCCGTGCAGTTCATTCGCATGAGCCACAAAGTATCCGCCGCATTCCTTGCAGGGAGAAAGCTGCATCATCCCCGCCCTGAAAAAACGGACCAGAAACCATGCGCGGGTAATGCTCAGTGCGGGTTCGGCGTCTTCGATGCCTTGCACCTGGTCGAGGTATAAACGATATGCGGTAATCAGCGCCTGCACGCCATCGATTCCGGCGTTGATGACCAGAAACCGGTAAATATCCATGAACAGGGAAGAGTGGATATTCGGCTGCCAGCTCATGAACCAGTCGGTCGAGTAGGGCAGCATCCCCTTGGAAGGCGACTCACCCTTGATCTCCTTGTAGAGCCTGAGCAAACGCTCGCGGCTCAGCGAGGTTTCTTCTTGCAACAACTGCAAGCGCGCACCCAATTCGATCAGATCAATCGCGGTCTTGACTTGCCGTGCTTCGCCCGCTACGGTTTTGACAGTCAGATCAACCGCCTTTCTACACAAGCTCTTCAACGGGTTGGGCCGACATCAGAATCGCCGCATGCGCCTGGGACATCATGCGATCCTTGCTGTAGCCGGTCACCATATTGAGCAACAGGTTTTCGTCAAAACGAAAACGGCACAGCAACATATTGGAAGCCGCCATCTTGATGATCTGCGCGGGCGTCAGGCCGGCAATAATATCCACCAAATCCTGGCCGATACCCAAACGGAAAATTGCTGCCGGCCGATCCTCCTTGATCATTTGCTGCGCCAGCATCAGATAGGTCAGATTGATATCACGGATACCTTCTTGCAATTGCATGGTGCTCATGTAACCCCCCTTGTAGGCCAGTGTAGAACGGACAATCTGGAACCGGCTGCGGATTCGATTCACGCTTGCTGCAAATCCCGCCTGCCGAGCTTCAGCGATCGCATTATCACAAGCAACGCGCAAGGATAAAATTGGAAACCTGCCGATTATTTTGTAAGCATCCGAAGACGGTCGCTGTAGGATTAATTCCTACAAAATAAACCCTCCGTCTTTGAATAAGCACGGAGGGTCGGTTGATCCTTAAAACCTCAGTTAGCCACAGATTGCCACGGATAAAATCGCATTATGTGGAACTGGTATCTCGCCTGGATGGTGCAGTAAAAAGGTGGTGCAACCCATTGCATCTGTGTCAATCCGTGTTCATCCGTGGCTTAATCGCGTTTCAGGTTGATTCACGTGTATCGGCCAGCAGCTTTTTCAGGATCGGGCCATGCGGTTTCGGGCGGGTTATTTTTCGGCAACTGTCCGGTTTCGCCCGCCCTGCTTTGCCGCATACAGGCATTCATCGGCGCGGTTCAGCAATTTCTCTATCGAGGTGACGCCCTCTTTTTTCTCCGCAACGCCGATACTGATAGTCAGCCTGATGCCGGCTTCCTGGTTCTTGAACTTCAGCGCTGCCACGTTCAGACGCAGCCGCTCGGCGCATTGGTAAGCCGCATCGATGCCGGTATCCGGGCAGATCACGACAAACTCTTCCCCGCCATAGCGGCACACCACATCCTGCGTGCGCGCCGACTGGCGCAGGGTGCTGGCGACCAGTTTCAACGCCTCGTCGCCCGCCGGATGACCGAACTTGTCATTGATCGGTTTGAAGTGGTCGATGTCCACCATCATGCATGACAAGGTGCGGTCGCCGCGCTTGGACAAGGCCCACTCCTGCTCGAGACGCTCCATCGCAAAACGGCGGTTGGGCAATTCGGTCAGCGCGTCGGTCAATGCCAATCGCTGCAGGCGTTCATTGGATGTCGCCAGGTCTTTGGAAAAACGCAGCAACTGCTCGCGGTCAAAGGCCAATTCCTCTTGCAGTTGCACCACCCGCTGCGCTGCGCGCAGGCGCGCAAAAAAAACTTTTTGCGCAACCGGCTTGACCAGATAATCGTCCGCGCCCGCCTCGAATGCCTCAACCAACCTGTCCACGCTCTCCTGTACGGTGAGGATAATCACATACACATTGCGCCGTTCGGGGTTTTCGCGCAGCTTGCGGCATAGCGTAATGCCATCCATCTGCGGCATCGTCCACCCGGTAATGACCAGTTGCGGATGGTGTTGCTCGACCAGGCCCATCGCTTCCACGCCGTTGCGCGCAACCAATACTTCGTGGCCGGACGCCTTCAGCATGGTTTCCAGCAACACCAGCATGGCGCGATCCTCCTCAACCAGCAGCACGCGCATCCTGTAATTGGCTTGAGCGGCATGCGCCCATTGCGGCACCTCGACTGCGCCATCTGCCGCGTCCGACTGGTTCAGCAACTCCGCAAACTGCGGAATATGAACCATCTTCATGTTCAACAATTCCAGCCACTCCAGCCAGTCCCGCACACACGCATCGCCGATCTCGATGAGATGATCCGTCTCGATTGCCACGCGCGCAGCATGCAGCCTTAGTTTTGCCACCCGTTTGACGCGTTCCGAGGGGCTTGCCAGACATGCATCCGCCAGCAGCGATGCCACATGCAACAAATGCAACAAGCGCCACTCGCGCGTCCCCTCGACCATTTTACTGAGTTCGGGCTGCCGGAAATCATGCACCAGCGCCTGGAAAATCCTGGGGAAATGCATATCGGCGAGGATCGCCTCGCTCAACTCGGCCTGATCGCAATCGAATTTATCCTGCTCCTGCCGGCATAGTTCATCCAGCGCCTTGCCCTTCGCCTGTTCGAGCACATCGCCATATTCTTCCGGGTATGCCGTGGCCAAGGCCAGTTGCCCGATATTGCCGAGCAGGCCCAGCACAAAAATTTCCTCGGCAACGGCCAACCGCGCGCGCGCCGCCAGATGCTTCGCGGCGATGCCGGCCAACAGCGAATGTGTCCAGAAATGCGGGTAGTTGAACTGCTTGCAGGGGCCGTGGCGATAGTCGACGATCAGCGCGATGCCCAGCACCAGCTGGCGCAACGCGCGCACCCCCAGCACCGTCACGGCATCGGCGATAGTGGCAATAGGCCTGGAAGGATTGGTGAGCAGCACATTGGCCGCCTTGATGACCCGCGCGCTCAACGCCGGATCGGCGCTGATCATCCGGACAATATCGTGATTGGAAGCATCTTCGCGCTGCGTCAGGTTAATCACCTCCAACGCCACCCCTTTCGGTGTGGGCAGGCGATTGCCGATTTTCAGGCGGGACAGTATTGGGCTTTCGGCGACATCCATCAAATCACTCCCTAGTTTCCCGACAGTTTACCGCAAGTAAACACAAGCGATGCGATGGGGAGCAGGAGAAATTTCAGGCCGGTCAACGATGAGAAGCGCTAGCCGCCGGCCATGCTGTTGGATTTTCAAGCGCCTGGTATCTGGCCGCATCAGAACCCCAAGCGCGGCATCAACATTCAGCATTCTTATGAACCTAATAACCGCAGTTGATTGGAAATGTCGTTGTGCTTCAATGCGTTGGGCTGCTCTTGTAGGTGCGAATTCGTTCGCACTTAACCTGTTGTTCGGGCGAATGAATTCGCCCCTACCACCCCGCCAACTGCGGTTTTCAGGATGAACCTGGAAAAAGCAGTTGTCCGCAGATTACACAGATTACGCCAGATTAAACAAAGGATTGTCGAGATGAATTGGATAACCATTCGGGTGATGCACCAATTAGCGGTAACTGCTTCAAATCTGTGTGAATCTGCGTAATCTGCGGATTGAACTGCGGTTTTAAGGATGAAAGAATGTTGCGCTTAGATTTCGAGCGCGCCCCTCCATTAACTCGTTGCGGTGCTACAACTGCACGGCTCAAATCCGGTGATGCCAGTACCCCGGTTCGCGATAGCAGTGCATGACTGCAACAATCAAAATGTAATCGCTCTCAATTGTGTATAGCACCGCGTAAGGAAAAACTTTGGTCAAGAATCGGCGCACATCCTCTTACATCACTCGGCAGGATTGAGGTGCTGCCACGATATGATCAACAGCAAACTGCACCGCCGCGATAAAGCGCGCACCCAAACCGATTTGCCGGGACTCATAGAAAACATTTGCTTCCAGCAACTCCGGAAGGTCACTTGGCTATATATCTGCCTCCCACAATGCCAACCACGCCATAACCGGCTTGCCGCCTTCATGGCGCTTTTGTGTAAAAATCATATCGAGGGGCTTGAAACTATTAATGGATGCAAGTTTGTTCAGATAGGTTGATGAATGAGCATAACGCCCTGTTTGATTCAACTTGTATTCAACATGGCCGTCAGTGTCGCCCACTTTATCCGGCAAGGCATCAAGCGCCTCGACGGAGAACATGAAAAATCCGCCCGGACGGAGCAATCGCCTGGCTTCCGAAACAACTTCATCGAGCATGCCCAAATATATAAATACGTCAGCAGCAACCATCACGTCATAGCTCGATGCTTCTTCATCGCGCATCATAGGCAGCAAATCTGAATGCACCAACCTGTGGTAAACATTTCGCGCCCTGGCCTTTGACAGCATTTTTTCGGAGAGATCGACACCCGTTAGCTGCAAAGCATGCGGCGCAATTTCCTCCCCCATCAACCCCGTGCCGCACCCCAAATCCAGCACGCTCCACTTCTCCATAGGCGGCTCAACGACCTGTTTGATGAGCGCCATCAGTTCCGCTGGTGTGTTGTATTGAAGAACCTTGACCAGATGTGTATCGAATTTATCCGCATAGTCGTCGAACAATTCCTGGACATATTGGCTCGGAGCCCGTTCCGTAGTTTCGGCGGTCA
>JAUYGW010000073.1 GCA_030690245.1 Gallionella sp.
TCCAGCGCCATTTGCTGCGATTCGATCACGCAGGGTCCGGCAATCAGGAATAGCGGGCGATCCAGCCCGACCTCAAAACTGCATAGCTTCATGCTTCCACCGTTTTATGTGTTGACTGGCGCTGCAAAGCCGCTTCGACAAAGGTTTTGAACAGCGGATGTCCTTCACGCGGCGTGGAGGTGAACTCGGGATGGAACTGCACGCCGACGAACCACGGGTGCATGGATTGCGGCAGTTCCATGATCTCCGGCAAATTCTCGGAAGGGGTGCGCGCGGAGATAATCAGCCCGGCTTTTTCCAGCGCGGGCACGTAATGATTGTTCACCTCATAGCGATGGCGGTGCCGCTCGTTCACTTCGTCGCCGTAGATGCGCTGCGCCAGCGTGCCGGGCTTGACCGGGCAGCGTTGCGAACCGAGGCGCATGGTACCGCCCAGATCGGAATCGCTGCTGCGCGTCTCCACCTTGCCGTCGCGGTCGCGCCATTCGGTGATCAGCGCGACGACCGGGTGTTCGGATTCCAGGTTGAATTCGGTGCTGTTCGCGTCGGCCATGCCTGCGGCATACCGCGCAAACTCGATCACCGCGAGTTGCATCCCGAGGCAGATGCCCAGATACGGGACCTTGTTTTCGCGCGCAAAACGGATTGCGGCGATCTTGCCTTCCGTGCCGCGCTTGCCGAAACCGCCCGGCACCAGGATCGCGTCGAAGTGCGCCAAGCCCTGCGTGCCGGAAGTTTCGATGCCTTCCGAATCGATGTATTCGATATTCACCCGGGTCGAGGTGTGGATGCCGGCGTGGCGCAATGCCTCGATCAGCGACTTGTAGGATTCGGTCAGATCGACGTATTTGCCGACCATGCCGATGGTGATCTGATGCTGCGGGTTTTCCAGCGCATGCACCAGCTTCGCCCACACCGACAGATCGGCGGGCGGCAAGTCCAATCCCAGCTCTTCGCAGACGATGCGGTCCAGGCCTTGCTGGTTAAGCATTTGCGGAACCTTGTAGATGCTGTCCACATCCCACATCGAAATAACACCCTCTTCGCGCACGTTGGCGAACAGCGAAATTTTGGCGCGCTCATCGTCGGGGATCGGCCTGTCCGCGCGGCATACCAGCGCGGTCGGGAAAATACCGATCTCGCGCAATTTCTGCACGCTGTGTTGCGTCGGTTTGGTCTTCAACTCGCCGGCGGTGGCGATATACGGAACCAGGGTCAGGTGCACATAAGCCACCTGGTTGCGGCTCATGCGCAAGCCCATTTGCCGCGCCGCTTCGAGGAACGGCAGCGACTCGATGTCGCCGACCGTGCCGCCGATTTCGACGATTGCCACATCGGCCTTGCCGTCAAGCGAAGCCGCCGCGCCACGTTCGATAAATGCCTGAATTTCATTGGTGATATGCGGGATCACCTGCACCGTCTTGCCCAGATATTCGCCGCGCCGTTCCTTGCGGATCACGCTGTCGTATATCTGCCCGGTGGTGAAGTTGTTGGCCTTGCGCATCTTGGCGGAAATGAACCGCTCGTAATGCCCCAGATCCAGATCGGTTTCCGCGCCGTCCTCGGTGACGAACACCTCGCC
>JAUYGW010000074.1 GCA_030690245.1 Gallionella sp.
GCTGGTGGCGGACGAGTACGGCGGCGTGTCCGGCATGGTGACGATCGAGGATGTGCTGGAGCAGATCGTCGGCGATATCGAGGACGAATACGATTTCAACGAGGACGAGGACAACATCATTCCCGACAATAAAGGGAAGTGGCGCGTGAAGGCCGACACCGAGGTCGGCGATTTCAACGAGGCGCTCGGCACGGAATTCAGCGACGAGGAATGCGATACCGTGGGCGGACTGGTGCTCAAGGCCGCCGGGCAACTTCCCAAGCGCGGCGATCATGTGCATATCGGCGAGCTGGACTTTACCGTGCTGCGGGTGGATAGCCGCAGGTTGTATTCGTTGCTGGTGGAGCGGAAAAAAGCAGAGGAAGTCTTGTAGGGGGCGGGTTTCACCCCCCTGATTTATTGCGCCGAACATAAGGGCGGGTTTGAAACCCGCCCCTACATTAAAACTGTTCGTTCTCGCCCAGGTAGCGCCATTGCCCGACCGGCAAATTCCCCAGCTTCACCTTGCCGATACGGATGCGTTTCAGCCCGCTCACCTTCAGCCCGACCAGTTCGCACATGCGCCGGATCTGGCGCTTCTTGCCTTCGCGCAAGACGAAGCGCAACTGGTCTTCATTCTGCCAGGTCACCTTGGCGGGCTTGAGGTATTCGCCATCCAGCTTCAGCCCCTGGTTGAGCATGGCCAGCCCGCTATCTTCCAGCTTGCCCTGCACGCGCACCAGATATTCCTTGTCCACTTTGGAATCTTCGCCGATCAGCTGCTTGGCGATGCGGCCGTCCTGGGTGAGCACCAGCAAGCCCTGCGAGTCGATATCCAGACGGCCTGCCGGGGCGAGGCCGAGCAGCTGGCTGCGATGAAAGCGCAGCGGCGACTGATCTTCCGCCCAGTGCGTAGAACCATCCAGCAGAGTGATGGCCGGTTTGTAATTGTGCTCGGCCTGGCTGGACACATAGCCGACCGGCTTGTTGAGCAGGATCGTCACGCGTTGCTGCTGGGTGTTATGCGCGGCGGTGCGCAGCACGATTTTCTGGGTCGGATAGACTTTGCTGCCCAATTCGCTGACGATTTCGCCATCGACTTCCACCCAGCCTTTTTCGATATAGCCATCCGCTTCGCGGCGCGAACACAGGCCGAGTTCGGACATGCGTTTGGAGAGGCGGATCTTTTCCATGGTGTGCGGTATTCCTGAGTAACGAGGGCGCGATTTAATCACAAATGCCGTATCGGAAGGAATCGGTTATTCTTCGCGCGTTTTATGTCCCGGTTTGCTCGATCAACAAAACTCAAAAATCCCTGGCCGGCGCATTTGCGGCAGGCCTGCTGTGCGTCTTCGGTTTCGCGCCGTTCGGGGTGTTCGCCGTTCCGGTGCTGGCGCTCGCCGTGCTGTTCGCCTTGTGGAGCCGCGCCGATAGCCGGTCTGCGGCGGCGTGGCTGGGCTTCAGCTTCGGTTTGGGGCTGTTCGTCGCGGGCATCGGCTGGATCTATGTCGCGCTGCACGATTACGGCGGCATGCCGCTGCCGCTGGCGCTGCCCGCCACGCTGCTGTTCGCCGCATTCATCGCGCTGTTCCCGGCGCTGGCCGGTTATATGCAGGCGCGTTTCTCTGCAAACAATAAAATGCTGCGCATGGTGCTGGTGATGCCAGCTGTGTGGGTGCTGATCGAGTGGCTGCGCGGCACGATCTTTACCGGCTTCCCTTGGCTGGCCATGGGCTATGCGCACAGCGACAGCCCGCTGGCGGGCTACGCACCGCTGTTCGGCGTATACGGCGTGTCGCTGGCAGCGGCGGTGAGTGCAGGGCTGCTGGCGATGCTGCTGTCCCCTCGCCCCTTGGGGGAGAGGGCTAGGGAGAGGGGGGCGGCATTCGCCGCTCTGTTGTTGTTGTGGATCGGCGGCGCGGCATTGCGCACCATTGCCTGGACGCAGCCGCATGGCGAACCGATCAGCGTCGCACTGGTGCAGGGCAACATCGCGCAGAACCTCAAGTTCAACGAAGACGCGCTGGTTGGCACGCTGGAAACTTACCGCCGCCTGACCCTGCAAAACCCGGCGCGCCTCACCATCCTGCCGGAATCCGCGCTGCCGCTGTTGCGCCACGAAGTACCGCAACAGCTGGTTGAACGACTGCGCAATCATGCACGGGAAAACGGCGGCGACATCCTGATCGGCTCCTTCGAGCGCAACAACGGCAGCTACTACAACAGCGTGTTCACGCTCGGCACCGCGGACGAGCAGCATTACCGCAAGCAGCATCTGGTGCCGTTCGGCGAATTCATCCCGCGGCGCCCGCTGCTCGGCTGGCTCATCAACGGCGTGCTCGACATCCCGATGGGCGACCTGGCGCGCGGCGATGCGCGCCAGGCGCCGCTCGATGTCGCCGGCCAGCGCGTCGCGGCGAACATCTGCTATGAGGACGTGTTCGGCGAGGAGATCATCCGCGCGTTGCCGCAGGCCACGCTGCTGGTGAACTTCACCAATGATGCCTGGTACGGCCATTCCCATGCGGCGGCGCAGCACAACCAGATTTCGCAACTGCGCGCGCTGGAAACCGGCCGCATGATGCTGCGCGCCACCAACACCGGCGTGACCTCCATCATCGGCGCGGACGGCAAGGTGCTGCAACAACTGCCGCAACACCGGGAAGCCGTGCTGAACGGCATGGCGCAAGGCTATCAAGGCATCACGCCCTATGTGCGCTGGGGCAACGCGGCGGTGATGCTGCTGATCGCGCTGATGCTGGCCTACGCCTGGGCGCGCCGCAAAACACCCCCTCTCCCGCAGGCGGGAGAGGGGCGGGGTGAGGGTATGTGAGCGATAATGGACTGGTTCTGCTACCTGCTGTGCTGCGCCGACGAAACCCTGTACTGCGGCATCACCAACGACCTCGAAAAACGCCTCGCGTCACACAACGCCGGCACGGCGTCCAAATACACAAGGACGCGCCTGCCAGTGGAGCTGGTGTACGTTGAGCCATGCGCCGATCGCTCTGCTGCATCGAAGCGCGAGATGGAGATCAAGAGCTTGAAGCGGACGGAGAAGCTGGTGCTGATCCAATCAAGTTTAAAATGACTTCGTCATTTGACTGATTTAGTTTTCAGGTAAATATCCGATTCCAGCACATACCGGATACTGGGATTGCTCCAGAGCTGGAAATTTATTCGACCACGGCCCCTTTAACTGCTATTTCTGGTGCGCACCAAAGGCTAAGCAGAAAGCACCAAGGCCATCGGTAACAAAGTGAAGGTAGTAACGCTTGACGGTACTAACGCAAAGGGTTAGCATTTGCGCTACCGAGTCAATCCTGACCAAGCCACCAAACTAACACCGTGATGGCGCTGTGAAAGGAAACCCAACATGATCAAATCTTTTGCTGATAAAGCTACGGCTGCGGTGTTTGACGGACAGTTTGTTCGCAAACTTCCGCAGGAGATTCAGGGAATAGCCCGGCGAAAACTCAAGCTCATTGATGCCACGGGCAAAGTCGAAGAATTACGAATCCCGCCCGGCAACCGACTCGAACAGCTAACTGGCAATCGGGCTGGACAATGGAGCATCCGTATCAACGACCAA
>JAUYGW010000085.1 GCA_030690245.1 Gallionella sp.
TCGATACCAACAATTCCCCGCTCGGTGTGGACTACATCATTCCGGGTAACGACGATTCCACGCAAGCGATCCGCCTGTATGCACGCGGCATTGCCGATGCGGTACTGGAAGGTCGTGCGCAAGCCCTGAACGAATTGGTCGAGCAGGTTGCAGCAGCAGAAGAACAAGCCGCCTAGGCTTTAACAAGGCGCACAAAGGGGCGCAAGCCCCTTTTTTTATAAGTTTTTTTATGGAGTTTGAAGATGGCAGAAATTACTGCAAGCATGGTCAAGGAACTGCGCGAGGCAACCGGCCTGGGCATGATGGAATGCAAAAAGGCGCTGGTCGAAGCCAACGGCGATATGAAAGAGGCTGAAGAGCAAATGCGCATCAAGAGCGGCGCGAAGGCGAGCAAGGCATCCTCCCGCGTAACCGCCGAAGGCGTGGTCAGCGCGTTCATCGCGAATGACGGCAAGACCGGCGCGGTGGTTGAAGTGAACTGCGAAACCGACTTCGTGGCCAAGAATGATGACTTCGTTGCGTTCGCGAAAAATGTCGCCGAGACGGTAGCGAAAAACAATCCGGCCGATATGGAAGCCTTGTCCGGCATGACCCTTGCCAACGGTTCCGCCAGCGTGGAAGAAACCCGCAAGGCGCTGCTGATGAAGCTCGGCGAAAACGTCAGCATCCGCCGTTTCGAGCGCTATGCGACCACCACCGGCAAACTGTCCAGCTACCTGCACGGCAGCAAGATCGGCGTGCTGCTGGACTTTACCGGCGGCGATGAGACGCTGGGACGCGACATCGCGATGCACATCGCGGCGAGCAAGCCGAAGTCGATCGACGCATCCGGCGTGAATCCGGAAGATATCGCCACCGAACGCCGCATCGCGATCGAGAAGGCGCGCGAAGGCGGCAAGCCGGAAGCGATGCTGGAGAAGATCGCCGATGGCACGGTGCAGAAATTCCTCAAAGAGGTGACGCTGCTGGGGCAGGTGTTCGTCAAGGCGGAAGACGGCAAGCAGACCATCGAGCAATTGCTGAAGAGCAAGAGCGCTTCGGTGACCGCGTTCCAGATGTTTGTGGTGGGCGAGGGCATCGAGAAGAAGGTTGAAGACTACGCGGCGGAAGTGGCTGCCGCAGCGGCTGCCGCCAAGGGTTGAACGCCATGAAGCCGGCCTACAAACGCATCCTGCTCAAGCTGTCGGGCGAAGCCCTGATGGGCGACGACAGCTACGGCATCAATCGCGCGGTGATCGAGCGCATCGTCGCCGAGATTGCGGAAGTAGTCGGGCTGGGTGTGGAAGTGGCGATCGTAATCGGCGGCGGCAATATCTTCCGCGGCGTGGCTCCGGCTGCGGCGGGGATGGATCGGGCGACGGCCGATTACATGGGTATGCTGGCTACGGTGATGAACGCGATGGCGTTGCAGGACGCGATGAAGCGCACCGGGCTGGATTGCCGCGTGCAGTCCGCGCTGAGCCTGGAGCAGGTCGCCGAGCCGTTCATCCGCGGCAAGGCGCTGCGTTACCTGGAAGACGGCAAGGTGGTGATTTTCGCGGCCGGCATCGGCAGCCCGTTCTTTACCACCGACACCGCTGCCGCGTTGCGCGGCGTGGAAATGTCCGCCGACGTGGTGATCAAGGCCACCAAGGTGGACGGCGTTTATACCGCCGACCCCAAAAAAGACCCCGATGCGATCCGCTACCAGAGCCTGAGTTTCGATGAGGCGATCGGCAAGAATCTCAAGGTGATGGATGCGACGGCGCTGACGCTGTGCCGCGACCAGA